>CAOJVB010000023.1 GCA_948444845.1 uncultured Clostridiaceae bacterium
CTTTTATTTTTTCATTCTTTTTATTAAAAAATAGAACTTTCCTATAATATAAAAACAAGAGGGCGTACTAAAAATAGTAACCCCTCTTTCATTTAATTTGACTATATTTTATTTTTTCTTCTTTTCAATTCTTTTTCAAGTTCCTCAGTTGAAAAACCTGATAAATATGTTTCTAAATTAGCTTTCTTTTCTTCTTCCACTCCCTCGTGCATTCCCCATAACTCATGCTCCTCTGGGTGGGTAACATGATGCTCCCATGGGGAAGTAACATCATACTCAATACGTGGCGATCTGTCATACCACAACCCTGTTTTGTTTTCTATAACTGTTTTTACCATTATACATACCTCCTGGCATTTGCCTAAAATCATATTGTTTATAGTTTCTTTTTAGAAAACTCCTTTTGATGTTTCTAGGAGATTATTAAATTTTATGTGCTTATTTTATCATAGTTTTATGTTATTTTCAATATTCTCTCTGCTATTTCTTTAGTTATTCCCTTAACTTCCATAAGTTCTTCAATACTTGCCTTTCTCATTTCTTCCACACTTCCGAATTTTGTTAGCAATGCCTTCTTTTTAGCAGGTCCTATTCCTTCTATTTCATCTAAAACTGATTTTGTTATTTCTTTGTTTCTTAATTTCTTGTGGTAGCCTATTGCTGTTTCGTGTACTGTGTCTTGGAATAGAGTAATTAGTTTCATTAGTTTTTCTGATAATTTTATTTCTTTTCTGTTTTCATCTATTAAGGCTCTTGTTTGGTGTTTGTCGTTTTTTACCATACCAAATACCTTTATTTCATTTAAGTTTTCCACTTTGTTTTCATATTCTGTGGATACCGCTTCTATTGCTTCTTTTATTGCTCTTATTTGTGTTATTCCTCCATCTGCAAAAATTACATCAGGTAATTTTCCAAATGCTCCATTTTCCTCTTTTATTGAACGTCTTAATCTTCTTGATACTACTTCTTTCATACATGCTACATCATCTTGTCCATAAACTGTTTCTATTTTAAATATGCGTGATAAGTTCTTTTTTATTTCTCCATCTTTCATAACACACATTCCTGCTACCATGTTTGTTCCTGAAAGGTTTGATATGTCGAAACATTCTATTTTCCTTGGCATTTTATTTAGGTGTAGTACGTCTCTTAGTTCTGTTAGTACATCATATTTATCTTTTGATTTATTATCTAATGTGATTTTTGCATTATTTTCTGCCATTTCTACTAAGCGTAGTTTCTCTCCTCTTTGTGGGGTCTTTATCTCTACTTTTCTTCCTGCTTCTTTAGTAAGCCATTCTTGTAAAATTTCTTTTTCTTCTATTTCATTCTTCATCATAATTTTATTAGGAAGTATCGTTCTTCCTATATAGTATTGTTTTACGAAGTCTGATAATATTTGTTCATCTTCTTCATCATTTAAATCGTTAAAGAAGTAGTGTTCTCTTCCTATCATTTTGCTACCTCGTACAAAGAAAATTTCTACACATACTTCAACTTCATTTCGTGAAAGACCTATAACATCTATATCATTTTCTGTTATATTTGAAACTTTTTGTTTTTCTCCTATTCTTTCTATTGCAAGCCTTTTATCTCTTATATATGCTGCCTTTTCAAATTCCATATTTTTAGAGGCTTCTAGCATTTGCTGTTCTAATTCTTTTAAAATTCCATTTAAGTTTCCATCTAAAATTGAAACTATTTGGTTTATTTGCTCTCTATATTCTTCTTTTGAAATATACCCCATACATGGTGCCATACATTTTTTTATATGGTAATTTAGGCAGGCCCTATCTTTATATTTAAAACTTTTACACTGGCGAATTTTAAACTTTTCTTTTATAAAGTCTACCATTTCTTTTGCTGCTCCTGCTGATGGATATGGTCCAAAATATTTTGCTCCATCATTTAGTATTCTTCTTGTTACATATACATTTGGGAAGTCATCTTTTACATTTATTTTTATATATGGATATGTTTTATCATCTTTTAGAAGTACATTAAATTTGGGCCTATTCTTTTTTATTAAATTACATTCTAGTATAAGTGCCTCTGTTTCATTATCTACCACTATATATTCAAAATGGTCTATCAGAGCTACCATGTTTTGTATTCTTTGTGTTTTATTTGTTTTTCTGAAATACGACCTAACTCTATTTTTTAAAGAAATTGCCTTTCCTACATATATAATTTTGTCATCTTTATCATGCATTATATATACTCCTGGTCTACTTGGCAATTTTTTTAGTTCTTCTTCTATATTAAACATTACTGTTCCTCTTACCTATGCTACTTTTATTCCTGTATCAATTACTTCTTTAATAAAATAATCAGATACTTCATCAAAATCTTTCTTTTTTATTGGATGTGGTTCTATTCTTGCATCTATATCCCACGTCATTCCCATTAAAATTGCCATACAATCATATATATCATCAAATTCATCAGAGATAACGGCTATATCGATGTCACTATCTTCATTTTCTGTTCCTTTTGCATAAGACCCAAACAGTATAATTTCTGTAACATTATACTGTTTCTTTATTTCTTCTACAAATTTATTTACACTTTCTACAATGTCTTTATTTATTGTTTTTTTAACCATTTTTGTACCTCCTCTATATTCTTTATTTGTTCCATTGTATACTCATCAGTACATTTTTGCTTAAAATTTTCTTTGTAGTCATCATATCTAGCACTTATATTAAATGTATTTATAACTTGTATCTTTTTTCTTATTTCATTTGGTACTTCTATATTTGCTTTTTGTGAAAGTAATATTAAATTATGAATTTTAGGTGCTATTGGATTTTCTGGATTATTTTTTTGCATATAACCCTTTTAACAATTTTTCTATTACTAAGTACCCTAAAAATAGACTCCATGTATTCTTTTTATTTTCAACCATTACTTTCATAACATCATAATCTTCATCACTACTTTTTATCCAGTATTCCATTAAATTTATATTATCCAAAACTTTCACTCCTTTTTTACTAATATTATTATACCATTATAATTATAATTTTACTACATATTTTTATATTAAATGGAAAGATTTGGACGCGTCCCAAATCTTTCCCCATTTCTCCATCTACTTTAGTACACTACTATTATTCAAAATCAATGTACTATATAAAAATAATACCTCTTGGTCTTTAAATTCTATATATTTTTCTATATCTTTACTTCTAATATACCTAATATCTATTAAAGTGATTTTTCTATAACCTTCTGTAAATAATGGTACTAAACTACTTGCAAATGAATCTCTAAATACTATTAATTCCTTATCTGTTTTTGCATTTTCATTTGTTATTGTTATTAGTGGTGTAGAACCTGATAGATATATATCATATTTATCATTACTATTTATTTTTTCTAAATCATATATTCTTGTCTCTTTACCATCTTCATAGTGATATACTTTTGCATTTTCTATTGTTTCATTTGTTAGTGTACAAATTTTATCTTTTTCTGTTTTTATAGGTAGTTGTCCTGTATATAGTCCATCAAATTCTGTAATTTCCTCGTTTATATAGTTGTTCGTTAGTATGTTTTTGAAATTCATTTTTTCACTTATTCTATTTACTACTTTTTGTAAGTTTTCTTGCTTCCAGTGAATGTCAGTTATATAATAATCTTCTAGCGCTAAACAGTCAAATATATTAATATATTCTGCATTTTGAACATTTTTTAGCATTATTTCTTCTAGTTTTTTATAATCCATAGTAATATATTCTTTGCTATTGGTAAAGTAGTTTTTATCTGGAACTATTGAATAATAGCATTTCATATTATTCAAATAGTTCTCTTGTATCTCATTTATTTTATTGGCTACATTTAATACAGATTTCTCATTTAATGGATATTCTATTTTTATAAGACTATTTTTGTACATATATATTTTATTGTTATCTTTTTTTCTAAACAAATTAAGCTCTAATGATGATTTTAGCTTTCTAAATTCTTCTCTTTTTATTATTTGGTCTGTGGTATATTTTTCAAATTTATTGCTGAAGCTTCCATCTAATACACTTTTTATAGTTATTTGTGGAAAATTAGCAAGTTTTCTTCTTTCTGTTATAGAAATTTCTGTATCTTTTTTTAATATATTTGCTAGAAAAAATAAGATTAGTAGTATGCCAAATGTAACTGTTACTACTATATTTTTTGTTTTATCTAACATTATTTTCTTTCTCCTCTTATAATAAATTTATAAAATCAATTAAGAATTATTATATTAAATTGGTTTTATGTATTTTAGATAATCCTATATTATATAGTGAAAATTATAATATAGCGGTGTCACCATTCGGTCCCAAAAGGTGGCGACCACTACAATATTAAAATCTAAAATATAAAAATGGATTGTAGGAATTATCTACTAAATATGATGTAACAAATAATAGTAAAACTACTAGAATAATAGGCTCAATAGTATTAATTATTTTACTAATTTTTGTTTTCTCTTTTAACTTATTTATTATATTTTTTAAAAGTGGTGTTGCTCCAATTATTGATATTAGTATAATTACAAAGTAACTTTTTAAATAGTATAAAGTATAGTTATTTATAAAAGGTTCTTTATTTGCTCCAAATAAACCTGTTATTTGCTCTAATGCTTGTGCTATACTACTTGCATTAAATATGATAAAACTAATCATTACTAAAAATAGAACATATATATGTCTAATTATTCTAGGCATTCTTTCTAAAATATCTTTTAAAAATAGTTTTTCTATAATTAATAGTATTCCAAATAGTAGCCCCCATAAAATAAATGTCCAATTGGCTCCATGCCAAAAACCTGTTAAAAACCATACTATAAAAATATTTCTAATTAGTTTTATTTTGCCTCCTCTATTTCCTCCAAGAGGTATATATACATAGTCTCTAAACCATGTTCCTAGTGAAATATGCCACCTTCTCCAAAACTCGGTAATGCTTTTTGATATATATGGGTAGTTAAAATTTTCCAAAAAGTGAAAACCAAATATTTTTCCTAAACCTATTGCCATATCTGAATAGGCTGAAAAGTCAAAATATATTTGAAGGCTAAATGCTACACCATAAATCCAATAAAATACTATGCTTTTTTCGTCTGTTTGCAAAAAAAACTGGCATAATTCTCCTAGTTGGTTTGCAATTAGTACTTTTTTTGAAATCCCTATAATAAACCTTCTTATTCCTAATGATATTTTCTCGAAAGTATGCTCTCTTTTTGTAAGTTCCTTTTCAACATCTATATAACGTACAATTGGACCTGCTATTAATTGTGGGAATAATGATACATATGTCGCTAGTTTTATTATATTTTTTTGTACTGGAACTTTTCCATTATATACATCTATAACATAACTTAATATTTGAAATGTATAAAAAGATATTCCTATTGGCAAAGCTAAACTTAATAGTTTTATTTCAGATTTAAATATATTGTTTACATTTATTATTATAAAGTCTGAATACTTGAATAAGCCTAATAGCCCTATACTTATAATAATGGACGATATTAAAAAGACTTTTTTATGTTTTGTATATTTATTTATTAAAATACCATGTATATATGCTGATAGTATGCTCACTAGCATAATTAATATATAAATAGGCTCCCCATAAAAATAAAATAATAGGGAGCTTATTAATAATACAATATTTTTATATTTTGTAGGTGTAACAAAATATATTATTAATACACATGGTAAGAAATAATATAAAAAGTTAATACTTGAAAATAACACTTTTTCCTCCTAGAATTCTTCTGCTTTTTCTAATTCTTTTCCTACTGTGCCACCTACTGCTTGTTTAAATTCATCATATACAGGTTTTCCCCATTCTTCGCTTGACATTACAAAAAAGATTATATCATTATAGTTAGTAACCCATAATTTTTCTGCTGAAACACATATCCATTTTCTCATATCTATATTATCAAATATTTCTTGTTTCATTTCTTCTATGTTAGCATTTTCTTTTGTTTTTATCATTACTGCTGAATATGCTTGTGAACTCATAAATGGCTCTGAAACTACAACTGCTTCTACATTATTATTTGATTTTAAACCTGTTGTAGATGTAAACATATATTCATCTGCTATGTCTATCTCACGTGTTTCTAGCCTTGGAAGGCTTTCTCCAAGTTTTGTATTAATGTCATTTATTATTTTTTCCATTTCTTGTGCTGTCTGTATTTGCACTCCTGCCTCTGTATTTGGTTTTTCTTGTTTGTTTTTTGAAAGTATAAAAACTGTTCCTATAATAATAGCTATAATAACTACAACCGCTATTATTCCAATAATTGATTTTTTCATAATTTTTTCTTCCTTTCTTTCGTTTTATATTACATTTTTATATTATCATAATTAATCTATTTTGTATAGTTATTTTGATTAATTTCATTTTTAATTATTGTTATTTCTGCCAACTTTTAGTAACTCAATGGGGAAGTCAATTGGAAGTCGATTGGAAGTCAATGGGGACGGAGATTTTTGGCTGTTTTTTAACTTAATATCCTAATGCGCTTTTAATTTTAATAAAAACAGCCAAAAATCTCCGTCCCCATTGACTTGCCCATTGACTTAGCCAAAAATCTCTGTCCCTTTGACACTTTTTTTATTTTTTACAATATTATAAAGAAAAGGAGGGTTTGTGTTATGTGTGGAATTGTTGGATATGTAGGATGTAAAAAATGCTTACCTATATTGTTAAATGGTCTTAAAAATTTGGAATATAGAGGTTATGATTCTGCTGGTGTTGCTAGTATGGAGAATTATGGTATTGAAATTATAAAAGAAAGTGGGAGAGTTGCAAATTTGGAAAGTCTACTAGATTATAATTCTTCTTTTGCTACTGTTGGCATTGCACATACTAGGTGGGCTACTCATGGTATACCTTGCAAAGAAAATGCTCATCCTCATAAAGATAATAGCGGTACTTTTGCAGTTGTACATAATGGAATTGTTGAGAATTATAAAGAGCTTCGTCAACTTTTAGAGGGAGCTGGCTACTATTTTTATTCTCAAACAGATACTGAGGTTATTCCTAATTTAATTCATTACTATTATTCGAAGAGTGAAAAGACAAAAGAAAGCTTCTTGAATGCTATTCATAGCGCTTGTAAAGATTTTAAAGGTAGTTATGCTATTTTAGTTTTGTGTAAGGATTTTCCTAATATGCAAATTGTAGTAAGGAAGAATAGCCCTCTAATAATAGGTGTTCGGTAATATGGAGTATTTTATTGCTTCTGATATTCCTGCTATTTTAGAATATACTAAGAATTTTTATTTTTTAGATGATAATGAGTTTGCAATTATCCAAAAAGATAGTATATACTTTTTTGATAAAAAACTAAATAGCATTTTTAAAAATTATAAAACTGTTGATTTAGACTATTCTAGTAGTGTCAAAAATGGGTATGAAGATTTTATGATAAAGGAGATATTCGAACAGCCTAGAGCAATTGTTGATACTATCGATAAATATATTTCATTAGAAAATCAAATGGTTCAAAAAGGCACAGTGGTGCCATGTCTTGCGAGGTATTCCCGCAAACGGTGCCCCTACAGTTCTTAATCTCTCTTCTCTATTTGATAAAGAATTTGACTTTTCAGATTTTAATTTAACAAAAAATGATCTAATTAATATTAAAGAAATTTATATTGTTGCTTGTGGAACTGCAATGCATGCAGGGCTATCTGGTAGAAACATTATTCAAAAATTATGCAAAATTCCTACTCATGTAGAAGTTGCTTCTGAGTTTCGCTACTGTGACCCTATTATTACTGAAAATACTTTATGCATATTTATTAGCCAGTCTGGTGAAACTGCTGATACTATTTCCGCTTTAAAATTAGCAAAAGAAAAGGGTTCTAAAACAATTGCTATTACTAATGTTATTGGTAGTTCTATTACAAGAGAAGCAGACTTTTCCTTTTATACTTATGCAGGGTCTGAAATTGCTGTTGCTTCTACTAAAGCATATACTTGTCAAATAGCACTTATCTGCTGTTTTGCTATTTATTTAGCTCGAGTTCTAGAAAGTACTGATTCTAGTGTATTAGAAGAATTAAAGAAAGAACTATTTGATTTGCCAGAAAATATAGAGACAATTCTAGAAAAAAAAGAAAAAATAAGAGATATTGCTAAACAATGCTATTTAGAAAAAAATTTATTTTTTCTAGGTAGAGGAATTGATTATGCTACCTGTTTAGAAGGCTCACTAAAGCTAAAGGAAATTTCATATATTCACTCTGAAGCATATGCAGGTGGAGAATTAAAACATGGTCCTATTGCTCTAATCGAAGATGGCGTTTACGTTGTTGGTATTTTAACAGATGATAAATTAGCTTCAAAAACAATTAGTAATTTGCAAGAAGTTATAACTCGAGGTGCTAAAACTTTTGTAATTTCTAATCAGGAACTTGCAAATAATACATTTGACTTTATTTTTGCCATTCCTAAAACTAGCACTTTTTTATCACCTATTCTTTCAGTTATTCCTTTACAGTTATTTGCATATTATATTTCAAAGGAAAAGGGACTAGATGTAGATAAGCCTAGAAATTTAGCTAAGTCTGTAACTGTTGAATAGCAGATAATTTTGGTAACTAAATAACAATTTTATTAAAAATATATAATATTTTATTACTATACTCTCTAATATATTTTCTATAAGCATTCTCATTCGACCTATGCAATTAAAAGTACTTTATAAAAACACGCAAATTATTGTAACATGCGTGTTTTTTATCTTTTCATCTTTTATCTATAAGTTGGTATTTTCATTCCAATCTTCAATTTCTAATTCCCATTTAAACATTAATTGTTTCTTTTATTTCTTCTTTTAAATCTTCTTTATGGTTCATCCAGTCTTTTCCATCTACAATTCTTGCTACTAGCATTGATGATGCTGAATCTCCTACTACATTTAGCATTGTAGCTGGTGCATCTATTATTGTTGCAATTATTGTTAGTATTGGCAAGGCTGCAACAGGGTACCCCATCATTGTTATTATTAACATTTCTGATATTGTTCCTCCACCTATTGGAACTGCTGTTACTAATAGTGTTGCTAAAAGCGCTATTCCTATTACTCCTGCTACTTCTCCTACTGTAGCTAAACTTGTTCCAAATAAGCATACTAAGAACATTATTTTAAATACTGAGCCTATTATAGAACCATCTTTGTGGAAACTTGTTCCTAATGGTATAGTTGTTTCTGCTATATCTTCTGGTACACCTATTTTTTTAGCTCCTTCTATATTTACAGGAATACATGCTGCACTTGAGCATGTTGCTAAAGATGTAAGAGTTGCTGGAATTATATTTTTCCAATAAGCCTTTACTCCCTTTTGGCCTCCTGCTACTAATGCATATATTGTATACATTACTATATAGAATAAAATTGAAACTACAAAGTATACTACAAAAGTTTTTAAATATCCTACTGCAATGCTTGAACCGAAGCTCTCCTATTACTGCTGCAAAGTAGCACCCTAAACCTATTGGTGCATAGTACATAATTATTTTTATAATGTTATTTACTATTTCATTTGCAGAGTTTAAGAAATTTAAAACTGGCTCTGCTTTTTTACTTGACATATTCATTGCTATTCCAAATATTACTGAAAATACTAATAATGCAATTAGATTATCTCTTGATAATAGTTTTGAAAAGTCATTTACAGTAAGCAAGCTAACTGTTTTTTCTGCAATAGAAAGTTCCTCTTCATCTTCTACTGCTTCTTCGTCAAAAACTTCTACAATTTTTTCAGAATCTTCTGGATTTACAAGTTTTATAAAATATGTACTTAAAAATCCTACTAGTACTGCTATTACTGATGTAATTACAAATACTAATATTATAGTGCCTACAATTTTTCCTAAACGTTTAGGCTGTTTCATTTTAGCAACAGATGTAGTTATTGTCAAAAATATTAATGGAACAATTATGACTAATAAAAGATTTAAAAAGATATCGCCCAGTGGCTTTAAAATTGTTGCTTTCTCCTTAAAAATAAGTCCTACGACTGCACCAACAATAATTGAAAGCAATAAAATTATTGTTGATTTGTAATTTGATAAAAATTTTTTCATAATACTACCCCTTTTTATAAAGTGCGGTAACTAAAATTATAATTATAACTTTAGAATTCTTTTAGCATTATACCTTAAATTATATTATATTTCAATAGGTTTTAGACTTTATTCTTTATATTCATGTATTGTAACACATAAAAAACAAGAATAAAATTTTCTAAGCTCATTACACAGCATATTATATCTGTAATTCCCTTCGGTCAAACAGCTATGAAATCTTCGCTAAGGAAATCTAATTCTTCCATAACTATCTTCTAAGGAAACTCACCTTCTTCGCTTCGCTACGCATAAGTTATCTGTAACTCTTCTTAACTTCGTTCGAACAGCTAACTTAACTATCGTGGATGACCTTCCTAAGAATATAAAAAACTTGCAAAACATTAATACTCTGCAAGTTTTATTTTTTCTACTATATTATCATCTTTTAATAATTTGCTAGCAACATTAATAAAGTTTGTTTCCATATCTGTTAAATATATTTCATATTCTTTTGCTTCTTTTTCTTCATTTGCTATATTACTACTTTTTAATGTTTCATTTAGAGTTTTAGCTAGCATTTCTCCTGTGTTTATTACGTCTACATTTTTTCCTAGCTTATTTTCTATAATATTTTTAAATAATGGATAGTGAGTACATCCTAATATCAAACATTCTATATTTTTAAAGCCTTTTAAATATTCTGCTATTACTAGTTTTGCAATTTCATTTTCTGTCCATCCTTCTTCTGCCATTTGTGCTAACAATGGGCATTCTTTATTTGTTGTAGTTGCATTCTCAACTTTTTCATCAATTTTATTTTGCCAGCCATTACTTCTTATTGTACCTCTTGTTGCTATAACTCCTATATTTTTATATCCTTTATTTTTTATATAGTCTACAGTAGAATCTATTATTCCTATTATTGGTATGTTATAGCATTTTTGCATTTCTTCTAATGCTTGCGATGTAGCTGTTCCACATGCTATTATTATAGCTTTTACATCTTTTTTTATTAAAAAATCTATTGCATTTTTGCATAAATTTATTATACTTTCTTTTGTTTTGTTGCCATATGGAAAAGATTTTGTATCACCTAAATATATTACCTTTTCTCCTATGCATTCTTCCATTACTTCTTTTAATACTGTTAGACCGCCTACTCCTGAGTCAAACATTCCTATTGGTCTTGAATCCATTTATTTTCCTCCTTACATACTCAATTATATATCATATAATTACAAAAAAGTACACCTTTTTTATATTTTTTTCATACTATATATTAATTATGGTTAACTATAATAAATTTAGAAAGGATGAATAAATATTATGGAATATGATAAAAATGTATGCCCAGTAGTGGATGTAGATGGAATTATAGCTTCAGGAAAACAATTTGACTTAGAAATAAAACTTCCAGAAGATAACAGAAATGTTATATATGGAGTTGTTAAAGATTGCTATGGAGACCCAATTCGTGACGCTGTAGTAAAATTAATAGAAGTTGTATGTGAATGTGGTAAAGAAGAAAGAAGACCTGTTTCTCATACTTTCACAGATAAAGAAGGGGAATTTGTTTTCGGACCTTTATGCGATAACAAATTCTATGAGATTCAAATATGGGTTGACCGTGTAAGACATTGCAAAATATGTACAGAAGTTAAACACGAAGGTAAATGCCTAAAAGGTGTAAAAATGGATTGTAAACATGACTGCAAATGTGACTGTAAACATGATTGCAAATGTGAAAAACCTTGTTTAAGAACTGAAGTTTCTGAAGAAACAGAAGTAGAAGAAGCTTAGACGCGTTAGGGATGCGTTAGGGACGTTTCCTAATGCATCTAATGTATCAAAAAAAGCTAGCACTTATTAAAGTACTAGCTTTTTTGATGTCTCATTGCCTATAAATAGACTAAATGTCATTATTACTTTTTTGCCATAATTGCTAAAATAATTGCCGTTTCATTCTTGAGATAGAATTCAACAATTGAATTAATACTGCTTGCAATTTTGTCGGATAATTTGTTTGCCTTTTCAATTTGGTTAATAGCATACTCTTTTGATTGCATATTCTCTATAGCTCTTTCTACAGCCATGTTTAAGGAAATATTTCCATCCAGAGCAGCTAACTCAATAGCCTCATTGAAAATAATATTTTTCTTAAATTCAGGTTTGTACATTTCATCAAATACTCCCACTGAATCCATAATATCAAAGATATATTCTCCTGTGAAACTTGTTAAATCAAGTTCTTCATGCAATGCCCCGTTTATTAATGCCATTGTCATTGAGGCATTGAACTTTTCCAAGTTTAAATTCTCAATTAGATAGTTAAGCGGTGGCACTACCATGCTCTTTATAAATTCCTTTGACATTCCTTTTTTTGTTGCCTCAGCAAAGATCTCATTCTCTTCAAGCTTATCTAAGCATTTCCGAGAAACTGAAATTATTACTTCTTGATCTAGCAGCTCTCCCATAATACTCTGACCTGCTTCTTTCAATACACCTTTTGCTTCCATTCCAAACTTATTACCCATCTTTTTTCCTCCTGTTAATGACTACTATTGTTAAGTTACTATTTTAGTATACAACTGTTTTACATAAAAGTCAATCGTTTTATGTAATTTATTTATAAATATTATAAAATTGTAGTTTAGCCTAAAAATAATTCAATGTGTAGAACCGATTGGTAATCGCTCGTAAATTTAGTTAAATTGCTTAAAATATATATTGTTTTTTAGCTAACTTGCTTACGTCTCAGTCAAAAGACGCATTTGGAAACGTCCCCAATGCGTCTTTTTTTAGTTCATATAATCTCTTAATTTTCTTGACCTTGATGGATGTCTTAGTTTTCTTAGTGCTTTTGCTTCTATTTGTCTTATTCTTTCACGTGTTACCATGAATTCTTTTCCTACTTCTTCTAATGTTCTTGCTTTTCCGTCTTCTAATCCAAACCTTAATTTTAAAACTTTTGCTTCTCTTGGTGTTAGTGTTTCCATTACTTCTTCTAGTTGTTCTTTAAGCATTGTGTATGCTGCTGAGTCTTGTGGTGCTGGGCTATCGTCGTCTTGTATAAAGTCTCCTAAGTGGCTATCATCCTCTTCTCCTATTGGAGTTTCTAATGATACTGGATCTTGTGCAATTTTTTGTATTTCTGCTACTTTTTCTACTGGTATTTCCATTTCTTTTGCAATTTCTTCTGGGGTTGGTTCACGTCCTAATTGTTGTAGTAAGTGCCTTGAGGTACGTATTAGTTTGTTTATTGTTTCTACCATGTGTACTGGTATTCTTATTGTTCTTGCTTGATCTGCTATTGCTCTTGTTATCGCTTGACGAATCCACCATGTTGCATAAGTACTAAATTTGAAACCTTTTGTGTAGTCAAATTTTTCAACTGCTTTTATTAATCCCATATTTCCTTCTTGAATTAGGTCTAAAAATAACATTCCTCTACCTACATATTTTTTTGCAATACTTACAACTAGCCTTAAGTTTGATTCTGCTAATTTCTTCTTAGCCTCTTCATTATCTTCTAAAACTTTTTGTGCAAGCTCTAACTCTTCATCATAACTTAATAGTGGAATTTTTCCTATTTCTCTTAAGTACATTCTAACTGGGTCATCTATACTTATTCCTTCAATTCCTGCTGTTAAATCTATTTCGTCTAATTTAATATCTTCTACTTCTTGTAAATCTTCTATATCTGGCTCTTCTAATTCTTCTTGTAATAAGTCTACTCCTATTTCTTCAAATGCATCAAATACTTTATCTAATTGCTCTGGGTTTGTATCTTCTAGTTCATTTGCAAGCTCAGCATATGTCATTTTTCCTTTTTGGTCTTTTACTTTCTCTATTATTTCACTTATTTTTTCTTCTGCTTTATTTTCTTCTTTTTTACTATTTTCTTTGCTTTTTTTTGCTGTTACCTCTTCAGTTATCTTTTCTTCTTTTTTAGCTGTATTTTTTTTATTAGATGTTGTTTCTTCTAATTCCTCTGTTTTTTCAGCTTTTTTCACAAATAACCCCTCCTATTTCATTTTGGCTAACTTTATTATTATTTCATTTAGCATTTTTTCTAATTCACTACTTTCTTCTTTACTTAAGTTGTCTTTTTCTAACCTTTTTATTATTTCATTTCTTTGCTTTAGTGCATTTTCCCTTGCATATATATTTATTAAGTCTGATATGCATTTATTGATTTCTGTTATTTCAAAGTCATATGCTAGTATCCATGAAAGATAATTTATTATTTGTTCATCTTCAAACCAGTCTATTATATTACTTATATTACTATTTCCTTTTTCTAATTCTTCATACAACTTTTTTATTATAGTTTGGTTTCGCTTACTTTTGAAGTCTATTATTCCTATGTTTTTCTTTATTATATTATAACTTTTCTCAGGATAATTAATTAATAAATATATTACTAATTTCTCCCTTTTATCGGTTTGCTCATCTATAACATTATTTTGTTTTACTTCTAATTTTGGCTTTGTTCTTTCTAGTATTTTACTTCCTTTATTATTTATATTTTCTAATTTACCTATTTCTGCATAAATAGCTTCTTTAGAAATTGCATATTCTTTTGCTATTTTATCTATATATACTTCTTTTTCAATATCATTTTCTATCTTTGATAATACTTTTGCAATTTCCTTTAAAAACTTAATTTTGTCATTTGCTATTTCTAAGTTTAAGTTTTTACTTAAGGTTTTTACTTTATATTCTACCAGTGATATCGCCTTTTCTACTTGCTTTTCAAGCCTCTCTGGGCCATATTTTACTACAAATTCATCTGGGTCTTTGGCTCCTTCTATTTGAAGCACCCTAACATCACACCCTAGGCTTTGCAAAATTTCTAACCCTCTTTGAGTTGCTACTTGTCCTGCACCATCAGAATCATAGCCTATTATTATTTGTTCACTACTTTTTCTTAAAAGCCTTCCTTGTGCTTCTGTCATTGCTGTTCCAAGTGAAGCAACTACATTATGAATTCCTCTTTGATGTAGTGATACAGCATCCATATAGCCTTCTACTATAATTATCTTTTTAGTTTCGTATTTTTTTGCGACATTTAAACCATATAAGTGTCTACCTTTACTATATACTATATTTTCTGGTGAATTTATATATTTCGGTTTGCTATCATCTAATACTCTTCCTCCAAATGCTATTACTCTTCCCCTTACATCTTGTATTGGAAACATGAGCCTTTTTCTAAACCTATCTATATATTTACCTTCTGGTGTTTTATTTACTAAACTTGAAGCTAGTATTTCTTCTTCAGTATAGCCTTTTTGCTTTAATAGCATATATAGTTCATTGAAATTACCTGAATACCCTATTAAGAAACTTTTTAATGTACTATTGTCTAGTTTTCTCTTTTTTACATATTCTTGTGCTGGCTTAGCAGTAGGCTTATATAAATTTTCATGGTAGAATTCTGCTGCACATTTATTTATTTCGTATACTTTTGATTTCAATGCTAGTATTTTACTGTCTCCATCATTTTCTAGTATTGGAAGTTCTACTCCTGCTTTATCTGCCAGAGTTTCTAATGATTCTTTAAAACTTATATTTTCTATTTTGCTTACAAAGTGAAATACATTTCCTCCCACTCCGCAACCAAAACAGTGAAATATTTGTTTATCTGGTGATACAGAAAAAGAAGGTGACTTTTCTTTATGAAATGGGCATAACCCAAAAAAGTTTCTACCACTTCTTTTTAATACTACATATTGTGATATGATATCAACTATATCATTTTTATTTTTAATTTCATCAATTAATTCATCACTATATCGCACTTAATCTTCTCTACCTTTCTACTCCATATTTATATTATTCGACAGAATATACATAAATCCTTCTTTTTGCGATTTTATTTTATGTTATCTATATTTTTAGTATTATACAATAAAAAACGACTTTTTATAAGTCGTTTTTTGTTATATATATTCTTTTTTTACATGTTTGCTGTTCCGTCAAATGGAATGAATTTTTTAACTATATCTTTTCCTATTTGGGCATTTTCTTCTATTGGCACTTTGTATTCCTCAAATGACATTGTTATTTTATTTTCTACTAGTTGTTCCACTTCTTCTTGTGATGCATGTTCTGCTAAAACTAATTCACTTACTAATATTTGTTTAGCATTTCCTAGCATTTTCTTTTCTCCTGTTGATAATCCTTTTTCTTTTTGTTTAAAACTTAAGTTTCTAACTACATCTGCAATTTCATATATGTCTCCACTTTTCATTTTTTCCATATTGTCTCTATATCTTTTATTCCAATTATTTGACATTTCTGTTTCGTTTTCTTCTAATATTTGTAATACTTTTCCAGCGTTTTCTTTATTTATTATATTTCTAACACCAATTTCTTCTGCTTTCGCAGTTGGCACCATTACTTTTACTTCTCCTGGCATTTTTATTATATAATAAGCTTGTCTCTCACCTAATATATCTTTTTCTTCTATTGCATCTATTGTTCCTGCACCATGCATAGGGTACACTATTTTATCTCCTACATTAAACATGTAATGTAACACTCCTTTCAATGTAATTTTTTTCTATGTGTAAGTTAAGAAAGGTTTCGATTCTCTTTTTCAACCACTGAAATTATTATACTACATTTTTTGGTAAAAGTCAAAAGATTTTCCAATATTTTTTGAAAATCTTATGGTAATTTTTAATACTTATGTCGTATTATTTTTATACTTCTAAAGCCTATTTTTTAGCTATTTTCTATTTACAATAAATGCTTAAAATGTGCTACTTTTATTGCTTATTATTATTATAATTTAATTTTCTTTTGCCCATATTACTAATCTTTTTGTGTTATCACTTGTACAAGTAGATAATGAAATTTCTCTTTTTCCATTCGTATTTCTTGTAGCATAACTAAAGTCTGAATCTTCTGTTATATATTTATTATATATTGTATATTCTATGCTTGTTCCATATTCATCTGTTATATATATCTTATCCCCATTTTCTAATTTTTTGTTATTCCCAAAAAAGCCACCATTTCTATAATTATGTCCTGCTATAACTGTATTGCCTTGTCTGTTTAATCCTACTCCATATAAAAGTACTATTGCATTATCCATGGCATCTGGTGATGTGGAATTTACTATTGGATAACTAACTTTTGTTTTTGGTATTTTTATTGTTCCTATTATAGTATAGCCTTTATATTTTTTTGTTGTTTGTGGTGTTTTTGTTGTTTGTGGTGCTTGGGTATTTTGTATATGATTTTGTTCAATATTATTAGCTATCGTGTTTTCTTCTCCTATTTCCACTATAACAATGTCTTTTACTTCATTTTCAAATTCTTCTACAACTTTGGCAGCTTCCTTTGATATTATATAGCCTGATATATATTTATATGCTAAATATCCTAATAATATAATTATTACTATTGCTAGCATTACTAGCATTATTGTAAAAAATTTTCTCCCTTTTTCCATTCTTTCCCTCATATTTATATATTTTAATCTGCTTTAGCACAAATAACTAATCTACTTTTTGTTTCATTTGCACAAGTTACTAATGTTATTTCTTTCTCCCCATTAGTGTCTCTTTCCATATAATCTGAATCACCTGTTCCTGTAGTGTATATGTTATATATTGTATAGCTTTGTCTTGTTCCTGTTTTGTCTGTAATGTATATTTTATCATCATTTGCTAAGTTACTAGCATTTGAAAATAGTGTTCCATTTTTATAGTTATGACTTACTAATACTGTATTTCCTACTTTGTTTAAGCCTACACTTACTTCATCTTGTATAGCTATTGCTACTTCTATTGAATCCCTATCTACTTCTGATACAATTATATAATTTAAATTTATTTTTGGGATTTCTATTACTCCTGCTTTTTTAAAACCTTTGTATGTATCCTCTGTTTGTTCATCTGAAATTATATTTTCTGTTTGTATATTAAGTATTACATTTGTTTGAGTGTTCGAAGCTTGTTCGTTTTTTATAACATTATTTTTTTCTGAATCTTTTATTTCATTTATAAATTTGTTTGCTTCATTTAAAGCTTCATTATTTGTATTTACACTTTTTATATAATCTATTGTAAAAAATACAAGTGCTCCTATAACTATTATTATTAATATTATTAAACCTATTGTAAGTGTTTTTCCATATTTACTTTCAAACATAATTACTCCTCCTTTATTTTTTACACCTATATTAATTATAACATAATTAGTATTGTTTTTCTAGTATTTTTAGCAAATAAAAACTTGTGATTTTTATGTTACAATTTACAGTTTTTAAAATATTGTTTTTAATTATAGTGTGCTCTACATTATTAAGTAACATAGCGGCAGCAAGCGTCTTCTTGTTTTTTCCTATATTGAATTCTTAAATTAACTTCTTTATAGTTGTCTACAATGTATTTTTTCTATAATATAAAAAAAAACTTAATGGATTTAATTACTTCCTTTAAGTTCTTTTTGTGGATTTTTAATTTTAAGTAAGAGAAATTATAAGCTCTGCTCCTTCTTTTTCTGTCATATCAGTCAATATAATGCCTTCTTTTTTAAGGCTTTCCTGTAAGAAAACTCTGAAAATCTTTGGGTCCATTTGTGATGATGTTTTAAAACTAATAGTTATGCTTTCTTTTCCATTTATTGGAGTTTCTATAATATTAGTATATTGTCCTGCCTCCCAAACCTTTAGGTTCCATCGTAAATTTCCCCAGTTAGCTTCTTACAATTCAAATGCTAACTTTCGTATCTTTTCTATTTCCCTCTGTAATTCAGGATGTACTGTTTCTTTTTTGTCTTCCCGTCTTTTATTCATTTCTTCTTTTATCGTCATTCAAAAATCCTCCTAAGAAATACATTAAATTTTCATATTTATATTTTAACATGTTTTACATAACATAGTAAGTCTTTTTATTTTATTTTATATTTTGCAATTAAATCATAGTTATTTGTACTTATAATTTCACATTTTACAAATTTACCTTCTAATGCCTCATCTATCATTTCAATATAAATAAGCCCATCTATATCTGGTACATCCATATAGCTTCTTCCTACATAATATTTGCCATCAAAAGTTTTTGTTTCTACTAATACTTGTAATTCCTTTCCAATTAATTCTTTTTGCTTTTCTATAGCTATTTGTTGTTGCAAACTCATAATTTTGTTATACCTACTCTTCTTTGTATTTGTGTGAATTTGATTTGGCAACTTTTCTGCTGGCGTTCCTTCTTCTTTTGAATAACTAAATGCCCCTAATCTATCAAATTTTACTTCTTTTATAAAGTTATATAATTCTTCAAAATCTTCCTTTGTTTCTCCTGGGAAGCCTACCATTACTGTTGTACGAATTACTACATTTGGTATTTCTTTTCGTAATTTTTTTATGACTTTTCGTATACTTTCTCCATTACTCTTTCTATTCATCCTTTTTAGCACACTATCAGATATATGTTGAATTGGTATGTCAAAGTATTTACATATTTTATCTTCTTTTTTTACCACTTCTATTAATTCATCTGTTATTGTTTCTGGGTATGAATATAAAAATCTTATCCATTTTATTCCATCTATTTTGCATAATTTTTCTAAAAGTTGTGCTAAACATGGCTTACCATATATGTCTATTCCATATTTTGTTGTGTCTTGTGCTATTACTATTAGCTCTTGATATCCTTCTTTAGCAAGTTTTTCAGCCTCTTGTAGTACATCTTCCATACTTCTACTTATAAATTTTCCTCTTATCTTCGGAATTGCACAATATGTACAAAAGTTACTACATCCTTCTGCTATTCTTAGGTATGCAAAGTTTTCACCTGTTGTTATTGTTCTGTCTAAGAAATTTAAGTTTTTTACTTTTGTTATTTCCGGTTTTATAACTTTTTCTATTTGCTCCCATATTGTATTATATGAGTCATATTTTATCCATAAGTCTACTTCTGGAATTTCTTTTTCAAGTTCTTCTTTAAATCTTTGTACTAAGCAACCCATTACTATTAAGTATTTACATCTCTTCTTTTTGTACTCTGCCATTTCTAAAATTGTATTTATCGCTTCTTCTTGTGCACTTAATATAAAACCACATGTATTTATTACTAAAATATCTGCATCTTCTGGGTTATTTACTATTTTATATTCATTATTTTTAAATAGACCTATTGTCATTTCTGTATCTACTAAATTTTTGCTACATCCTAAGTGTATAAATCCTACATTCATTTCTTACTCCTTTTTTAATATAAGGAATACCTTTAAAAAGATATTCCTTATAATTTTACTTAAAATATTGTCCAAAATACTTTTGTACATTTTCTTTAAACATCTCCTGCGTATCATTTGCAAATCGTATTACTTTGATGTTTTTAGTTTGTTTTTCAACTTCATCTGCCATCTTTAAGTATTCCCTTTGTTGCAAAATACTGCTTTCTACCTCAAATTTTTGATACTCATGTTTATCTCTTTTTATTCTTGCTTCATATAAAGATTCGTCTTGCAAATATGCCATTACTAAATAGATATCATATTTATCTATATTTTTCATATTGTCTAACTTTGATAGTAATTGTTCATATGTTTCAGTAAAAGAATATCCTTGATATCCAAGTCTTGCATATACTTCGTTTGTGAAAAACGTTCTATCAAATACCATATTGATATCTTCACTATTTTCCATTAAATATAGCCAATTTTCATATTGCTTTTTTATTTTTGCAAGTCCTGTTTCAGTTCTATCCTTTATTCCTGATAATCTTAGTAAGTTAGTTGCTGCCATATGTTCTCTTAAATAATCTGTAAATGTTGTTTTTCCTACTCCTTGTGGTCCTTCTACAATAATAATAACATCATTTTTCATAAGACATATCCTCCTTACAAAATTAAAGGTTTTAATTGTTTACATTTTTTCTATTCGTAATTATACTATTTTTTCAGATATTTGTAAATATTTTAACCTTAAGTTTTTATAATTTTAAATATACATTATAAGCATTTGGCAATGTACCTAAAAATTTTTTTAATTATTGATTGACAAATGCTGGGAAATATTGTATATTGTAATTAGCAATGAAAATTGCTTTTAAAAAAGTTGTTCAAGGTAAAATGAAAACCCTTAGCGTGCTAGCACTAAGGGTTTTTCCTTATTTGTCAAATTCTTTAAGTATTAAGTATACGATTATTAATGCAATTATCTTCTGTATTCTGTTCAAGGTAATTACCTCCTTTCTACCTTTTAGGCAAAAGGTGGTTTTATTATATATTATGTAAATTTTTTTCTATACCTTCGACAAAACTTCTTATTATATGGCTTTTGTTCTTATTTTTTGCTATTTGAATTTTTTTATTGTAAAGTACGAATAAAATGGCACAGTGGTGTCATGTGCATAGAGGTATTCCCACAAACGGTGCCCCTACAAGTCGATTTTTTTTATATTAGAACATAAGGCACGGTGCCCCGTGCCCCTACGGCGAAGATTAATCTTTCCTATACTATAAAGACACACAGGAAATGCATTATTATTCGCATTTCCTGTGTGTTTTCTTACTAAAAGAGAAGTTTCCCTAAAGTTTCTGCTATTTCCTTTTTAGTTTCACATTCTTTTACTATTCCTTCTTCATTTATAATCATAGCCCAGTGCTTTCCGTTTCCTATTTTGGCTAGATCGTTTGCTACAATATAGTCTGCTTTATTTTTTTGTCTTAACTTTGATGCTACATCATAAAGCTCCTCCTTACTAACTCCTTCTAAGAGCTTGAAGCCTACTAAGGTTACTTCTGGTGCCATTTGCTTTATTTGGCTAATAACTTTTGGTGTTAGTGTTAGCATTGTCATAAGGTGTGGCTCATATGAAGAAATTTTTGTTGTATTATTGCATACAGTTTCAGGATTTTCAAAGATGCTCATAAGAACTTCTTTTGTAATTTCTTCCTTATTCTGTGCATTTTGAACTTTGTTCCAAATTTCTTCTACTAGTTCTTCTGCTCTAATGGCGTATTTCCCTATATAATCTCCTACTGCTGCTGAGTGAATTATTATATCAATTTTTTTAGTAGCAAAAATATTTCTTAATGCTTCTAGTAAGTCTTGTGTTGACTCAACTGTTATAAATTGTACTTTTTCACTCTTTACTTTTGGCTTATATGATAACTTAGTTGAAACATAATAGATTGTTTCAATTTCTTCATCTTTTTCTTCCAAAAAAGTGTCTGCTAAAATTGCTCCTAATGCCCCTGTTGACATATTTGTTATTTTCATAACAGCATCAATTCTTTCATTTGTTGGACCTGACGTAATAATGATATTCTTCTTCATAGTTTTTCCCTCCTATAAATTTTTTAATATAATGTTTTTTGGGTTGCTTGAATACTTATCACTTCTTCCATATCTGCTTAATTTTTCATAAGGCAGATATTCTCCATAAATGTACTGCTCTTTATTGCTTGATAAAGATAGTAAATGGCATACATTTCTTTTGCTATTTATTCCATCTTTTATTAGCCATTCCTTTTCATGCCCTGAAACAGGACCATAAATATAGCTTTGTCCATCTCCATAATTCTCGCCTTTATATGTGCTTACGCAATTTAGGTAGAAAGTATATACACTTTCATTATGGTTATGAATACATACAGTTTCTTCTTCAAAAACTCGTGTATTGGAATTAGAACATACTGCAATTATTCCAAATAAATTGTGATTCAGCTTAGTATTTCTTGCTATATAATACGCCATATGGTAATATTCCATGCAGTTTAATATATATAGCTTTTTTCCTTTTATCCAAAATTCATGCTTTTTTATTTCTTCTTTCATGAATTCCTCTGCTGGCATAAAAGAAACCTTTCTTGCCATTGGCTCTGCACCTGATGCATAACATTTTGGAACTTCATATTTCTTTCCATTTGAAAATACTACTGTTGTATTAATGCCATCTTTGTAATAACTTCCTGCTACAATAATTTTTGATACTGACAACTCTTGATACTTTTTTTCATACCTTTTTAAATATGTCATTTCTGGAAATAAAGATATGTCTGGCTTACGCTTTTCAATAACTGAAAAAGCTGCTTCTAATTGTGAAATAACTTCTTTTGTTTCAATTATGTACTCGTCTACACTATTACAGTCTAAATCTACTTTCAATTGAAACATACATACTGATAAATAATCATCTACCCGCATATTTTTTTGCTCCTTTCCTTTTGATATTTGCATTATAATTTATTTTTTGTTATAATTCAAATATATATTATTTATATTTATTATAACTGGAGGTTATGTTATGGATATTAATTACGAATCTTATAAAATATTTTATACTGTTGCACTTTATCGGAAGTATTACTAAAGCTGCTAATTCTTTATATATTTCTCAGCCTGCCATTACAAAAACAATTAAAAAGTTAGAAGCTGAACTTGGAATTACTTTATTTAATAGAGGCCCTAAAGGTGTTATATTAACAGAAAACGGAAAAATTTTTTATGAATTTATTAAAAATGGGGTTGAAAGTTTTATTAATGGTGAGCACAAACTTACTTCTCTAAAAAATTTAGAAACAGGTACTATAAGGATTGGTGCTAGTACCACAGTAACTAGGTATTTTTTACTTCCCTTTATTGAAAAGTTTCATAACGAGTTTCCTAATATTGATATTTCTATTACTAATAGTTTAACAACTCGTTTACTATCTGATTTAAAAAAGGGGAGTCTTGACCTTTTAGTGGTTAACTTACCTACTGCAAATGATGACTCACTAATTATTACTCCTTGTGCTACTTTGCAAGATTGTTTTGCTGGGAATTTAAGTTATAAGGAAAAAATTTCTAAAGAAATATCTCTTGAGGATTTAGTAACAAATTTTCCTATTATTACTCAAAAAGAACCTTCTAATACAATAGCATTCTTAAATTCTTTAATGGCAAAAAATAATATTTCCTTTCATCCTAAATTTGATATTGTAAGCTATGCCTTAGTAAAGGATTTTGCTAAAATTGGTATGGGAATTTCTTATATTACAAAAGAATTTGCTAAAGATGAATTAGAAAATAAGCTTCTTTTCGAAATTCCTATAAAAGAGAAAATTCCAAAAAGAAACTTAGGTATTGTTTTACCTAAGAATACTATTACTAACTTTGCTACGGAAAAGTTTATCGAGTTGATTACAAATTAGTGTAAAATTATTTTGTTATATACATATTTTCTTATTTTTGTTGTTTTATGTAAATATTCGTGTTATAATTAAACTACATTCATTTTTTTAAGAATGAGCAATGTTCATTATAGGAGGGAAACAAAATGGAAAAAATTTCAGCTGTAGATATTGTTCGTTTATGTGGTATGTCTGACAGACCTGATTGTTATCGTGGTCGGTGTGCTACAACACATGATTTAGATGGGGATATGCTTTATAATATCTACCAGAAAATCAAAGAGGAAATTGGTACGAAACAGGCAAATGCCTTTTCTACCATGGTCCAGGAGCTTTACCCTTTGTCAGCTTCAAACTTTCTTAACTCTCTATATGCTTTAGAACGGTGCAACTGGGAAATTGCATTGTTTCATCAAAATCATACTAATTGTATTAAAGCGTCCTTTATCAATAAAATAGGGTTCGAAAGAGGTCCAAGAGAGCGAGAGAGAACATATTGCTATAATAACTATGAGCGGTAAAAACAATGCAAATGAGAGTCTATATGGATTCTCATTTGCATTTTGGACATAAAATCCTTATTTCTATTTAAATAATCTTCTGTTAAATTCTCTCTAATACTATTCCAACATACCTTTATAATATTTCCAAGCAATAATATTTTTAGCTTTTTCATATATATCTTCTTTACTAATTTTTCCACTATTTATTGCTGTTTTTACGGCATTTATGATAGCGTCGTAGCTTTCTTTTGTGCTTTTGTTTATTGTAACTATTATAATGTCATTTCCTGCTAATATAGCTTTTACAATTGCATCTTCTGCTGAATAGTCATTTACTATTGCTCCCATGTTCATTGCGTCTGTTATAATAATTCCTTCAAATTTTAAGTCTTCTCTTAACAATGTATGTATTTTAGGTGAAAGTGATGCTGGTTTTTCGGGGTCTATACTTGTTACTACATTGTGGCTTATTAATATAGCTTCTGCTCCTGCTTCTATTCCTGTGCGAAATGGTTCTAAGTCATTACTATAAATATCTTCATAGGTTCTTTTATCTATAGAAGTTTCTTTATGTGTGTCTACATTATTTCCGTAGCCTGGAAAATGTTTTAGTGCATATGATACTTTACCTTCTTTACTTGCTGTTATAACAGTTTTTGCAAATTCGCAAGTTAACTCTTTTCCTTGTTTAAATGACCTTGAATACATATAGTCTGATTTATTCTCGCATATGTCTACTACTGGTGCTAAGTTTAAGTTTATTCCTAAATTACTTAGAAAGTTACTCTTTTTTATAGTATCTTCTTTAATTGCCTCAAATCCCCCATTTTGATATATTTCACTTGAATATTTAAATGGTTCACTTATTAATTTTTTGTTACTACTAACTCTTACAACATTTCCACCTTCTTCATCTACTGATATTAAAAGTGGTACTTTCGAAACTTCCTTAAATTCATTTATCTCATTTTGTATTTGTTTTTCTGTTTTATCTTTGAAGAAATCTGCAAAAAATAAATATCCTCCAAATTGTTTTTCCTTTAATTTTTCAAAATCACTGTTAGTATGTGTTCCTACCAAAAATAACTGTGCTATTATTTCATCTTCGGTTAATTCTTTTAGTTTTTCTTCTGCTTTTTCTGCATATTTACTAAGCTTTAGTTTATTAGAATTATCCGATTCATTTTCTATCACATTCTGATTTGAACTTCCCTCCTCCTGCACTATTCCTTGCTCTTTTCCTGCTTTGGCTTCTTTATTTACATTATCAGTAAGTGTGAATTTTGCTAATATTGCTACTAAAACTAATATTAAAATTATAATGCTTATAGTTATTAATGCTTTTTTATTATATTTTATTATTTTATTTTGTTTTTTGTTCACTTTAATTTCTCCTTCATAATTACATTTTCAATATTAAAATGATATGTAGGGGTAGGCCTTGCGTCTACCCTTTTTAGAGCAATTTGTTAATATAAAATCCTTCGAAGCATGGGCGGACACAAGGCCCGCACCCTACAGTTATATTAATGACATTATTGCCGTATTTCTTCCTGCTTTTTCCCTATCTACTCTATAAGAATGCAATACATCTTTATTACATACTGTGCATATATTACTTTCTATTATATTTTCCTCTAGCAAGCCTATTTCTTCCAGCATTGTTCTATTAATTAAATTTGTATCTATAAAATATTTTTGTTTTCCTTCTTTTACTTCGCCTTTTTCTATTATTTTATCGTTTATATTCATATATGAGAAAGTGTTTTCAAAAATATTCTTCACGCCTTCATCTACTTCAAAGTGACATTTTCCTATTGCTGGACCTATACAGCAAATAATGTCTTTTGGGTTTGAATTATATTCTTCTATCATTTTATTTACTGCTTCCACAGCAATTTTACCTACTGTGCCTTTCCAACCTGAATGGATATCTCCTATTACATTCTTTACTGGGTCATATAGGTAAATTGGTGTGCAATCTGCAAACCTCAATGAAAATGATATTTCTTTTTTATTAGTTATTAATCCATCTACTTTATCTGGCTTAGTTTCTTCATTTTCTATTACTTGTACTAAATTACTATGTATTTGTTCTTTTATTTTTACTAGTTTGTTATAGTCTAAGTTTAAGCTATCGTATAATTTTTTATAGTTTTCGCCATTATCTTTTTCATAGTTATTACTTCTTGTTGTATAGCAATGTTGCAGCTTATCTTTATATTCTAATAATTTTTTAAATTGTAAATATTCTATATCTCCATCTTTTATATGTACTACATTTTCGTTTGATAAATATTTCATTTAAGTCTCCTTTCTTTTAATATATATTATCATATTAATGTTATAATTCACAACCTTAAAATTATATTTTAAAGTTAAAATGAACAAAATTGAGTATGAAATTTTATTTTATGCTTGACAATTTAAAAGATTTATAGTAATTTTTATGAAAGAAATGTACAATATTTTTCAAACTGATAATTATCAGAGAAAGGAGTTCGATATGCCCGAAGTGAAGATTCCAAGAGGTGACAAAAACGTATATGAAAAATTCGATATGGATAACTGGATGTGTTTGCCAACATATGATCCAAACGATGCAACTACCTACTTTGATGTAGGTAATTTAGTATATTGCCGTTCTGAGATAAGTCAATTATCTGATGAAGAATTAAAAAATCTTGATGTACAAGAAATTTTTTCAACAATGCTTGAAAATAAACAGCGTAATAGTGGTAAATTAGAAAAGTAAATTTCAGTTACTTTCCTCTATATTTTTTATTTTTGATGTCAATAACTTTTGATTAGTTCACCTAAAAAATAATATTTTAACTTGTGACTT
>CAOJVB010000024.1 GCA_948444845.1 uncultured Clostridiaceae bacterium
AAGTCACAAGTTAAAATATTATTTTTTAGGTGAACTAATCAAAAGTTATTGACATAGCAAAAATTAAGAAGTTTTGTCGAAATAGAAAAATACAAATAAAAAATTCACTATAGTGGAAAAAGTAAATATAGCAGTTTTGCTACAAAAAAGTAACAAAATCGTAAACAAAATGTAACAAAAATCGATATAATATATAGTATAATATAATTGTGTAGGTATAAAACAAGGAGAAATAAATGGGAATAAGCAAAATATTGAAGAAATTTGATATTAAAGTAATTGGCAAAGTAAGTAAAGAAGAACAAATAATTATATCAGATAATGTAGCAACAAAAATAACAAATAAGTTTAATTTCATAGATTATGGATATATATATACAAAGTTAATGAGAGCCAAAATGTATATAGCAATAATACCAGAAGGTATGACCAGAGCTATATATTCTTATGAAGAAGACACTTTATTTATAAGTGATGAAGAAGACTTAAATAACATCTCAAAAGAGCTATTATATGAATGTATTCATACAATGCAAGATATAAGAGATAAAAAAGGAAATGTAAAACAATTAGGACAATGTATATTTTCAGATTATAAAGTATATGCTATGGCTCTAAATGAAGCTTCAATACTATATATAACACAAAAAATATTTGAAGAAGAAATAAAATATGTAGAAGCATATGGAATAAAGGCAAACACATACAGCCCAAATAGTTACCCATTAATATGTAATATATTATTACAATTAGTATTTATATCAAATGAAAAAACACTAGTAAAAAGTACATTAAATTCAACAGATGAATTTCTAATAGATGGAATAGAAGAAATAGGTGAAAGTAGCTACGTAAATATACAAAACAACCTAGATGAGATGCTATATGCATCGGAAGAAATAATAGGAATAAAAAGAAGCTTGAAAAATAATACAAGTGATGGAAATATGGAAGAAATAAACAAAGAGTTAAATAGAATATACGAAAAAGAAGCAGAAATAAGAAGGCTATATATGGACTCACAAATGAGTATATTTACAATGTATTTTGATAGGTTATATAATAGAATACAAACTCTTTCAGATATAAAAATATATAAAAATAAACTACAAAATTATAAAGAACTAATAGGCTTTTACATCAATGACAGCCAAGAATATTTTTTGGAATATTATGCGGGCTATTATAAAACAAAAGAAGAAAAACTAGAAGAAAAGGAAGCACAAATAAAAAGAAAAAACGACTTAGCACTAACAGTTGTTTCAGACAATATAATAGTTCAAATATTTAATAAAATAAAAAAGGCAATAGCAAGAATAATAAAAAGAGTATAAAAGGCTCTTTATTAAAAGAGGAAGATTTAGAAGAAGTACTTGTGTATCGTTCAGAAATATAATGAAATGATTTTTAAATATAATAAAAGGTAATTAAATTTTATAAAGTTTAATTACCTTTTTATAAAAACATATTTAAAAAATTAATAGTAACTGTACTTAAAACAATTTTCCAGGAAATTCTAAAACTTTTTTTAAAAAAGTTCTTAACAGCAACAATTTGATAATTTTCTCTAACAGTTAAAGCTAAGCAATTAGTGGAAGTATCAATATTATTATTTAAGCCATGTTTAATATTTGTCTCTAAATTATTATTATTTATAGTTCCTTCAACTTGAAAAGTAGTGGTCTTAACACTGTTTTCTAATTTATCAGGAACATCTAAAATTCCATTTCTCATAGAAACCACGTCCTTTATAATTTTCTTTTGAATAATAGTATAGATACTATATACTATTATTATACTATAAAATAAATAGAAAAGTAAATAGAAAACATGAGTACTTTTTTGAAAAAATTTCAAAAAAATGAAAATCTTCCTAAAATAATATTTATAAACACTTGAAAACTAAGGTCACTTGGTATAAAATAACAATGTTAGTAAATAATATAAAAAATGAAAAGTAGAGAACATTTTTACTATTTTTAGAACATATTTATAAGGAAAGAATATACTTCTTATAAATAAATGTTATAAAAAGGTAATATATGTATCCCTGACAAAATTTAAAGGAGGAATTTTTTATGTCAGTAAAAATAGGAATTAATGGTTTTGGAAGAATTGGAAATTTAGCATTCCAAGCAGCTTTAAAAAAGGAAGAAGTAGAGGTAGTAGCAATAAATGACCCATTTATTACAGCAGACTACATGGCATACATGGTTAAATATGATACAATACACGGAAAATTTGAAGGAGAGGTATCTTCAAAAGAAAATACATTAGTAGTAAATGGAAAAGAAATAAAAGTATATAATGAAATGGACCCAGCAAACATTCCATGGGGAAAAGATGGGGTAGACTATGTATTGGAATGCTCAGGAGTATTCACAACTATGGAAAAAGCAGAAGCTCATATAAAAGGTGGAGCTAAAAGAGTAATAATAAGTGCACCATCAAAAGATGCACCAATGTTTGTAATGGGAGTAAATAATGAAAAATATGATCCAAGCATGAACATAGTATCAAATGCATCATGTACAACAAACTGTTTAGCACCTTTAGCAAAAGTAATAAACGATAACTTTGGTATAGTAGATGGATTAATGACAACAGTACATTCAACAACAGCAACACAAAAAACAGTAGATGGAGCATCTAAAAAAGACTGGAGAGGTGGTAGAGCAGCAGCTGCCAACATTATACCATCATCAACAGGAGCTGCAAAAGCAGTAGGAAAAGTTATACCAGAATTAAATGGAAAATTAACAGGTATGGCATTTAGAGTACCAACAGTAGACGTTTCAGTAGTAGATTTAACATGTAACCTAGCAAAACCAGCTACAATGGAAGAAATATGCGCAGTTATGAAAAAAGCATCAGAAAACGAAATGAAAGGAATAATTGAATATACAGAAGATGCAGTAGTATCATCAGACTTCATAAACGATGAACACACATCAATATTTGACGCAACAGCAGGAATACAATTAACAGACACATTCGTAAAATTAGTAGCATGGTATGACAATGAATGGGGATACTCAAACAAATTAGTAGATTTAGCAGTATATATGGCAAGTAGAGACTAAAGTGCTCGCTTCGCTTGCAGTGAATAGTGAATAATTAAATTAGATGTAGGGGCGATTATTTCTTAGCTGTTCGAGCAAAGCGAGTTACAGATAAGTTATGAGTTAGCTTAATCGCCCGCGCTACAGAGAAAATACCCTAAAAAATTTAGCAAATTCTTCGAAGAGCGGGTGATTGTACAAAAGAATAACTTAACTGTAACTCACTTTGTTTGAACAGTTAAGAAAATAATCGCCCCTACATATTAAAAAAATATAAAAATATTTGGAGGTTTTTAATGAACAAAAAAACTATCAGAGATATAGATTTAAAAAATAAAAAAGTACTTGTAAGATGTGACTTTAACGTTCCTTTTGATGAAGAAGGGAAAATATCAGATAATAGAAGAATAGTAGCAGCACTTCCTACTATAAAATATTTATTAGAAATGGGTTGCAAAATAATACTTTGTTCACACTTAGGAAGACCAAAGGGAGAATTCAAAAGAGAATTTTCACTAAAGCCAGTAGCAGAAGAACTTTCAAGATTATTAAATGTAGAAGTAAAATTAGCAGAAGATGTGGTGGGAGAAAGTGCAAGTACATTAACTAATAATATGAAAGAAGGAGAAATAGTACTTTTAGAAAATGTAAGGTTTGAAGCAGGAGAAGAAAAAAATGATGAAGAGCTATCAAAAAAATTAGCAAGCTTTGCAGAAATATATGTAAATGATGCATTTGGAACAGCTCATAGAGCACATAGTTCAACAACAGGAGTAGCAAGCTATTTACCAGCAGTTTCAGGGTTCTTAATAGAGAAAGAATTAGAATTTTTAGGAAATGCACTAGAAAATCCACAAAGACCATTTGTAGCAATACTAGGAGGAAAGAAAGTTTCGGATAAAATAGGTGTAATAGATAGCTTACTAGAAAAAGTAGATACATTAATAATAGGTGGAGGAATGGCATACACATTCTTTAAATCTATGGGGTATAATGTAGGAAAATCTATATGCGAAGAAGATAAACTAGAATTAGCACAAAGTTTAATAAAAAAAGCAGAAGAGAAAAATGTAAAACTACTATTACCAATAGATAATGTAGTAGCAGATGAGTTTAGCCCAGAAGCAAATACTAGAATAGTTTCATCAAACGAAATACCAGAAGGTTGGGAAGGACTAGACATAGGACCAAAAACAGTAGAACTATTTGAAGAAGAATTAAAAAATGCAAAAACAATTATATGGAATGGACCACTTGGACTATTTGAATACGAAAAATTTGCAAATGGAACAAATGAAATAGCAAAATGTTTAGCAAACCTAAATGAGACAATAACAATAATAGGAGGAGGAGACTCCGCAGCAGCAGTAGAAAAAATAGGTTTAGCAGATAAAATGACACATATATCAACAGGAGGAGGAGCAAGCCTAGAATTCTTAGAAGGAAAAAAATTACCAGGAATAGAAGCACTAAATGATAAGTAGTAAATATTGGAATATAATTCTTGCTACTAAATAGTAATTTGTAGAGGTGGAATATAATGGAAAATTTTATTTGCAAAATTGCTTCTATTGAAGAAATGGAAGAAAAATGGAACTATGAAATAGATAAAGCAATAGATGATAAACAAAATTGGATAATATGGAAAGAAAAAAATATAAAGAATTTTGTAGATGGCTATATTATACCTTATTATGGAATATTAAATGGAAAAATTATTTGTGAAGCAACAGTACACTTGACGGCAAATACTGTTCAAAATAGTAAGGGTTTAGTTGATAACAATCGTGTATATTTATCTGCTTTTAGAACAAATAAAGAATATCAAGGAAAAGGATATTTTAGTAAACTATTTAAATATATGATAAATGATTTAAAAAATAAAGGATATGAATATGCTACTTTAGGTATTGAACCAACGGAAGAAAAGAATAAATTGATTTATAGTCATTATGTTTTTACAAAGTGTATTAAGAATAGCAATGAAACGTATCCAGATGGAACTATTATAGAAGTTGAATATTATGAAAAAGTATTGTAACTACTAAATTAGAATTTGTATCAGCAATAATAACAAATGATGAAGGAAATGTGCTACTATTAAAAAGAAGAAAAGACTTAAAGCTAGACCCAGGAAAATATGATTTATGCTCAGGGCACATGAAAGAGGAAGAAGTCCCAACTCAAACTATGTATAGGGAAATAAGAGAAGAAATAGGAGTTAAACAAGAAGAAATTAAAAGATAGAAACATTAGGAGATATAACAACTCCACATGAGAAACTAAAAAATACAACAACACACATGTACCTTATACAAATAGATTTATCAGAAGATGAAATAAATAAAAGACTTAAAAATGTAGAAGAGCCAGAAATGGAAAATGCACAATATGTAAAAAATTTAAATATATTAAGAAATGTTCAAAAATATAGTGACTTTATGAGATCAATATATACAGAAGAACTAGAAGAAGTTTTTAAAACTGTTCAAGAAAAATTAAATGATAGAGAGGAATTGAAAAGAAAGCAATGGGAAGAAGAAAGATAATTGCAGGAAACTGGAAAATGAATATGCTTCCAAATGAAGCAATGGACTTTATAACAAGACTTTCAGAAAGTGTTAGAGAAACTAAAAGTGAAATAGTACTATGTGTACCATATACAGACCTTTTTTATTCACTATTAACAGCTCAAAACACAAATATAAAAATAGGCGCACAAAATATGCACTGGGAAGAAACAGGAGCGTACACAGGTGAAGTTTCAGGAAAAATGCTTAAAGCCATAAATGTAGAATATGTTATAATAGGGCATTCAGAAAGAAGAGAGTATTTTGCAGAAACAGATAAAACTGTAAACAAAAAAGTAAAATCAGCTTTTAACTATAACTTAAAGCCAATAGTATGTGTAGGAGAAACTTTAGAACAAAAAGAAGCAGGGAAAGCAAGTGAAATAATAACAAATCAAACTAAACTTGCACTAGAAGGCTTAAGTGATGAACAAGTAAAAAATACAATAATAGCATATGAGCCAATATGGGCAATAGGAACAGGAAAAACAGCAACATCAGAAGATGCAAATAATTCTATAAAAGAAATTAGAAAAGAAATAGAAAAAATATATGGAGAAGAAGTGGCAAATAAAGTAGCTATACTATATGGAGGAAGTGTAAAAGCCTCAAATGCAAAAGAACTATTTGCAACCTCAGACATAGATGGAGCATTAGTAGGCGGAGCAAGCCTAAAAGTAGAGGAATTCAAAAATATCATAATGTCAGCAGAGTAGTAGAGTAGTAGATTAGGAACTGTCCCCAATCGGAAGCCCACAGTAGAAATTTAACATTTATAATGTAGGGACGATTATTTCTTAGCTGTTCGAGTGAAGCGAGTTACAGATAAGTTATACGTTAGCCCAATCGCCAGCACTTCGAAGAAACAGCAAAATATTACATCAAACCTCTAATTTTTGACATCCAAATAGAAAGGAATAAAAAATGGGAGAACGAGAAAAAGCATTTAGGCAAAGAATAGCGAGAATATCAAGAATTCAAAACCTACAAGAAATGCAAGAAAAGTATCAAAGTGAAGAAATAGAAACAAAAAACATAACTGAAAACAACCTAGACAAAATATTACCAGTAATAAATGGCATAAAGAAAAACATAGAGAATTTTAGAACAAAAGAAGCAGAAGAAATAGAACTATAGATAAATAATAACACAAAAGAAAAAATATAACGAAAAATGAAACAAGTAATAAATTAGAAGGAGAAGAGGATATATTTTTAGTTAAAATAAAAATCAGAAGTCAGAAATAAAGTAATTACTTCGAAGAAACAACTTAAATTTCCAACTTCCAACCTCCAACTTCTAACTTCTAATCAGGAGGTAAAAACAAAATGAAAAACAAATTAACAATGCTAATGATACTAGATGGTTTTGGAGAAAACGAAAACGAAAATGCAAACGCTGTAAAACTTGCAAATACTCCAAATATAGATAGACTAATGAAAACATGCCCAACAACCGATATATATACAAGTGGTCTAAATGTAGGTCTTCCAGATGGACAAATGGGAAACTCAGAAGTAGGACATACAAATATAGGGGCAGGAAGAGTAGTTTACCAAGAACTAACAAGAATTACAAAATCAATAGAAGATGGAGATTTCTTTAGTAACTCAGAATTTATTAATGCAATAGAAAACTGTAAAAAATATGGCTCAAAACTTCATATAATGGGATTATTATCTGATGGAGGTGTTCATAGCCATATTCGCCATATATTTGGACTATTAGAACTTGCAAAAAGAAAAGATTTCGAAGATGTATATGTACACTGTTTTATGGATGGAAGAGACACTCCACCCGCATCAGGAGAAAGCTATGTATCAGAATTAGAAGAAAAGATGAAAGAAAAAGGCATTGGAAAAATAGCAAGTATATCAGGAAGATTCTATGCAATGGATAGAGATAAAAGATGGGAAAGAATAGAAAAAGCATATAAAGCTCTAGTAGAAGGTGAAGGAGAAAAAGCGGTGTCAAGCGTATCAGCAGTAGAAGATTCATATCAAAAAGAAACATTTGACGAATTCATACTTCCAACAGTTATTACAAATGGAGAAGAACCAGTAGCAACAATAGGAAAACATGACTCAGTTATATTCTTCAACTTTAGACCAGATAGAGCAAGAGAAATAACAAGAACATTAGTAGATAAAGAATTTAATGAATTTGAAACAAAAAAAGATTTAGATTTATACTACGTATGTATGACAAGCTATGATGAAACAATGCCAAATGTACACATAGCCTTCAAAAAAGAGGAATTAAAAAATACATTTGGAGAATATATATCAAAACAAGGTTTAACACAACTAAGAATAGCAGAAACAGAAAAATATGCACATGTAACATTCTTCTTTAATGGTGGAGAAGAAAAACAATATGAAGGAGAAGATAGAATATTAGTACCTTCACCAAAAGTAGAAACATATGATTTACAACCAGAAATGAGTGCGCCTGAAGTAACCGAAAAAGTATTAGAAGCTATAAACTCTAAAAAATATGACTGTATAATACTAAACTATGCAAACCCAGATATGGTAGGTCATACAGGAAGCTTAGAAGCAGCAATAAAAGCAATAGAAACTGTAGATGAATGTGTAGGAAGGGTAGTAGAAGCAGTTGAAAATACACAAGGGGTACTACTAATAACAGCAGACCACGGAAATGCAGAACAAATGGTAGACTACAAAACAGGAGAGCCACATACAGCGCACACAACAAACCCAGTACCATTAATATTAGTAGGTATGGAAAATGCAAAACTAAAAGAAGGAAAACTAGCCGATTTAGCACCAACAATGCTTGAAATAATGGGACTAGAAAAACCACAGGAAATGACAGGAGAAAGCATAATAGTTAGTGAATAGTGAAGAGTGAATAATGAATAGTGAATAATTAGAATTATAGGGGTTGCACTTTGGGCGCCCCGCTCTTCGAAGAAATTGCTAAAAAATAGTACAAATCATAGAATAATGTAGGGACATCGTTTGTGGGAATACTGGTGAGAAATGACACCACTGTGCCCGAAAAATAACGCAAAACTAAAATATATATAGGGCTTAATCGGTTAGGAATATTTATAAGGAATACCGAATGACGCCTATAAAAATATAACTTTCAACTTGTGAATTAATAAGGAGATAAAAAAGCAATAATGGAACGTATATTAATAATAGGATGTAATGCTAGTGGAAAAACAACTATGGCAAAGCAATTAGCACAAAAACTTAATTTACCATTAATTCATTTAGATAAACTTTATTGGAGAGATAATTGGACTCATGCTACTAATGAAGAATTTGATGAACTATTAGAAAAAGAATTAAAAAAGTCTGAATGGATAATAGAAGGAAATATAAAAAGAACATTGTCCACAAGACTAAAATACTGTGATACTGTTATTTATTTAGACTTTCCAGCTTGGATATGTGTACTAAGTGCGGTAAAAAGACTTATATGTTCGCATAATAAAAGTCGCCAAGATATGGGAGGTGTTTGCATAGAAAAATTCAATGTAAACGCATTTAAATTTATACATAGCATTTGGAGCTTTAATACGAAGAATAGAAGAGATTATTATGAAATGATAAATAAGCAAAATAATGTAAAGGTTATAATACTAAAAAGTAGAAAACAAGTAAATAAATATTTAGAAAATATGAATGAGGAGAAATAAGGAATGCTTAGTACCAACAAACTAAGAGCCATATATTCAAAAATACAAAAACAGCTATTTTATATGATACCAGAAAAATGGGAAAAAATATGCCTATATGCTTCAATAATGGAGCAGGTAAATAACTTGCAAACAGGAGAAATGTTTTTTTATTATTATCCAACAGGTTTGCTAAAAAAGAACCCTATAAATGTATATGAAATACCAAATAAATTTAATATAGATGAAAAAGAATATATGAAGCTAGTAGATAAATTATATAGTATAATAACTGAACTAAGAGAAGCATTTAAAGAAAGCAAAGAAGAGAAAATGTGGACAAATTTAACTATAATAATAGAAAATTTAAAGTTCAATGTAGAATATTCATATGAAGACTTGACTGGCTCAAAGTATACAAGTTATGATAGACATATAATATGGAAATGCAAATACTTAGACTTTCCAATAGAAAGACTATCTAAAAAAGATAGAAAGATGGTAGAAGAATATTACATAGAGCAAGAACTAAGCAATCAAAAAACAAAAAACTACATAGAAGGAATATACAAAAAAGGAGTTCACAACATAGCTCAATATAATAATGAATACATAAAAGAAGATGAGCAAGAAGAGGAAAGAGAAAAGAGCAAACCTAAAAAGGAAAAAGTAGATAAATACGAAGAGTATAAAAGAAAACAAGAAGAGAAAAAACAAAAGAAATTAGAAATGATGAATATAGAAATAAAACCAGAAGAAAAAAAGAAAAATCAAATATTAAATTATTAAATACCAATTAGTTATTATAGCTAGTTGGTATTTAATTTTGGAGTTTTACACAAATTTGTGAAAAACTTGTATGATTATATTTGCTTTCGGAAAATTACAAAAGTAGGAAAATATGAAAATAAAACTATGATAGAATAGTTGAAGTAATTTTTTATTCTATTTTTAAAATTGCGTTGACACAATTATACATAATATGGTAAAATTTAAAATTAGGAGTGTAGAAAAAATGAAGAGTATTTCGAATAAAGTATTATTTTGTTGTTTTATAGGAGCTATTGCAATAATAACTTTATTCATTTTTTTGAAATTAAGACAAAAAGATGAATTAAAATTATATTTTTTGCCAATAAAAAATGCAGATTCAAGTATTGTAAAATATAACGATATAACAATAATTATAGATACTGGAGAAGAAGATAGAAAAGTAATTCAAGAAGCGATTAAAAAGTTAAAAATAGAAAAAATTAATTATTTAATTCTAACACATCCAGATAAAGACCATATAGGAAATGCAAAATATATAATTGAAAATTATCCAGTTGAAAAGATATTTCAAACAGATTATGACAAAAATTCAAAAATACAAGAAGAAGTAAACAAAATAATTTTAGAAAAAGAAATAGAAAATACCATAGTAAAAGAGCAATATAATATTGAAATTGATAAATTAAAGATGAGTATATATCCGCCAAAAAAACTCTATAACGACTCTAACAATAATTCACTTATAACATTATTAGAATTTAATGGATATAAGGCACTATATACAGGTGATATAGAAGAAGAAAGAACGAAAGATATAATAGAAAACTTAGAAAAAGTTAATTTATTAAAAATTCCACATCATGGAAGAAAAAATGAACAATCTATAAGCTTAATAAAAAAGACAATGCCTGAAATAGCAATTATAACTGGTGAGAAGCCAGACCAAGATATATTACAAGTATTAAATGAGATAAATTGCACAATAAGGGTAACTTCAGAAAAAGCAATTGATATTACATTTAAATAATAAGATAAATAGCAGACAGAAAGGAGTAAAAATGAATACCATAATAAGACAGGAAAAGAAATTTTTAATAGGAACGGTAGATAGATATAAATTAAATAATTGCTTAGAACAAGTTCTTATACCAGACAAGCATAATGGTCCAAATGGCTACATAGTTAGGTCATTATACTTTGATACATTGCATAACAAAGACTTTCAAGACAAAGAAGATGGAATAGAATTAAGAAGAAAAATAAGGCTTAGAGTATATAACCCAACAGATGATTTTGCTGTATTAGAAATAAAGCAAAAAGAAGGAAATAATCAGCAAAAGAGGTCATTAACATTAAAAAGAGAGGATGCACAAGAAATAATAAAAGGTAATTATTCAGTTTTATTAAAATATAAGGAAGAATTTGCAAAAGAATGTTATGGAATTATGAATAGGTATCTTTATAAACCAAAGGCAATTGTACAATATAATAGAAAGGCATTTATAGCAAAAGAAAACAACATTAGAATTACATTTGATACAAATATAGTGGCAACTGAAAGTTCGTTTGACATATTTTCAGAAAATTTAAATATGTATCCAGTTTTTAATAAGGATAACACCATATTAGAGGTAAAATATAATGGATTTTTACTAAGCTATATAAAAGATATGCTTGATAATGTAAATAAAAGCGAGTTATCAGTAAGTAAATACTGCTTAGCAAGAACAATTAGTTTAAATTATTTATACATATAAATATAAAGTAGGAGGAACAAAAAATGAAAGAAAATTTATTTAGTATTTTAGAAAAAGGAAGTCAATTATCAACAGGGCAAATGATAATGCAAATAGTAATGTCTTTAGTATTAGGACTAGCAATATTTATATCATACAAATTATCACACACAGGAACAATTTATAGCAAAAAATTTAATGTTTCATTAGTAATTTTATCAGTACTTACAGGAACAGTAATGACAGTTATAGGAAATAATTTAGCACTATCATTAGGTATGGTAGGTGCATTATCAATAGTTCGTTTTAGAACTGCCATAAAAGATTCAAGAGATACCGTTTACATATTTTGGGCAATAATAGTAGGCATTTGTTGTGGAGTTGGAGATTATACAGTAGCACTTATAGGAAGTGTAGTAGTATTTATTGTTACAATGTTATTTGGAAGAGTGAAAAATGACAACAGAATTTTATTAATTATTAGAGCTGATAAATCAATAGATAGAAAAATAGAGTCAATAGTATTTTCATATTTTAATAGAAAAGCACTTTTGAAAGTTAAAAATACAAATGCAGAAAGTACTGAACTTATTTATGAGTTATCAAGTAAAGTATATAATGAAGGAAGTAAAAAAGAAAAAGATATTACAGAATTATTGTATGAATTAGGTGCAGTAGAATATGTAAATATAGTTACACAAAGCGATGAAATAAGTGGGTAGGTAAGGTTAAAAATAATTACAATTTAATTCTTTCCTAACCAGATTTGAGTCTTAAGGAGGAAATGAGTTAAAAAATGAAAAACAAATTTATATGCATTGGAACATGTATAATATTAATTATATTAGTAGTAATTGCAAAAACTGTAAATATAAGCAGTAAAAAAAGAGTTCATCAACATTTAGCAAATACTAAAGAAGTTAAGACAGAAGAAGGAGAAGAATTCAATACGCATTTACCAATTGTTACAATTGACACAGATGGACAAACTATACCAGGAGAAGAAATAGATGATGGAACAATAAAGACGAAAATACAAATCTATGATAATGAGACAAAAAATAATTACCTAACAGATTGCCCAAGAATAGAAACATTAGCTGTAACAAGAATAAGAGGAGCATCATCAAGGAAGTTTGACAAAAAGAATTATTTATTAAAATTCATAAATGAAGATGAAACGAAAAATGAGCAAAGCGTAATGGGAATAGGAGCACATGATGAATGGGTTTTACATGGACCATTTCTAGATAAAACTTTAATCAGAAATTATATGTGGTATAACATAGGTGCAGAAATAATGGATTATGCTCCTAATGTTAGATTTTGTGAAGTCTTTATTAATGGAGAATATAAAGGTTTATACGTAATGATGGATAGTATTTCAGTAGGAGAAGAAAGAATAAAAATAAGCAAAGCAGGAAAAAAAAATAGATATGCTAGCTATATAATAAGATTAGAAAGAGTAAATTCAAAACAATATAGAAATTTAAACAATTTCACGAAGTATACTAAAAGAATTGGTGAGAGACAAGCAGTTGATATTATATATCCTAAAATTAGTGAAGAAACTCAATATATAAATAAATATATTGAAGATGATATAAGTAAATTTGAAAAAGCCTTATACTCATTTGATTTTAATAGTAAATCAGAAGGATATGAGAAATATATTGATGTACAATCATTTGTAGATTACTTTATAATAAATGAGTTTACACAAAACTATGATGCAATGAATTTATCAACTTATATTTATAAAGATACAAGAGGAAAACTAAAAATGTGTATGTGGGATTTTAATTCTGCTTGTGATAATTATGAGCAAAGAACAATTATGAACTATGACTTCGACTTTAATGAGGATTTATGGTATCGAATGTTACTAAAAGATGAAAAATTTGTAAATAAAATTATAAGTAGATATAGAGAATTAAGAAAAACGTATTTAAGTGAAGAATATTTATTGAATTATATAGATGAAACAATAAATTATATAGGAGATGCAAAGAAACGAAACTTTTCTGTTTGGGGATATACCTTTGAACCAAAGAATGATATGTTAGCAGAAGGAAGAAAAATAGGCTCTTATGAAGAAGCTGTTGAACAATTGAAAAGCTTTATTATAAAAAGAGGTACTTGGCTAGACGAACATATAGAAGAATTACATCAATTTAGCCATGAATCAACAATTAAAAAATATATACATTAAAAAAGGGAGTAAATATGAAAAAGTTTATAACTATAGTATTAATAGCTATTGTGATATTTATAATATATGATATTTGTTTTTATCGATTAGGTCTTTTTATTGAGATTAACAAAGGAAAAGCTCCAACAACTTTTATAAAGTCAGAAAATAAAAAAATACTAATACAAGAGGAAAATGAATATAAAGAATTCGAAATAAAAGGTGTCGACTTAGGCGTAGGAATGCCAGGTAAATTTGCAACAGATTATTCAATTGATAAAGAAACATATAAAAGGTGGTTTGAACAAATACAAGAAATGGGAGCAAATACCATAAGAGTATATACTATTTTAAGTGACGATTTTTATCGTGCATTTTATGAATACAATAAAGATAAGGAAACACCATTATACTTAATACATGGGTTATGGGTAAATGACTATATTCAATTTTCTCATAGAGATGCATATGATAATGAGTTTTTAGGAAATATGCTAAATGATTCTAAAATATTAGTAGATATTATTCATGGTAGAAGAAAAGTTTCAGAAAATAGCGAATATGGAAATGGAAACTACAACAAAGACATATCTAAATGGACAATAGGATATATATTAGGTCTAGAGTGGGAAGATGTTACGGTAGCATATACAGACCATAAATATCCAGAGAAAAACGAGTATAATGGAACATATATGTATACAACAGAAGATGCAACTCCTTTTGAAACAATGCTAGCACAAGTGGGAGATAAAATTATAGAATATGAAACAAAAAAATATAAAACACAAAGACTAGTAGCATTCTCAAATTGGCCTACAACAGACCCATTTGATTATAGTGATGATGTAACAAATTATTTCTACAAGATTGCAAAAGTAGATGTAGAACATATAAAATTAACAGAAAATGTGATATCAGGTACATTTGCTTCATATCATATATACCCATATTTCCCAGACTATTTAAGTTATGAAGGAGATATAAATAAATATAAAGAGGAAAATGGAAAAATTAATACATATAAAGCATATTTAAAGAAAATAGTAGACTACCATACAATTCCAGTAGTAGTATCAGAATTCGGAGTACCATCTTCAAGAGGAATGGCACAAAAAGATAAAAATACAGGAAGAAATCAAGGTGGAATGTCAGAAACACAGCAAGGACAAGCAATAGTAAAATGTTATAATGATATAAAAAGTGCAGGATGTGCAGGAAGTGTAATTTTTACCTGGCAAGATGAATGGTTTAAACGTACGTGGAATACTATGAATTCAGTGGACTTATTAAAGACCCCATATTGGAGTGATTATCAAACAAATGAACAATACTTTGGACTATTATCATTTGACCCAGGGAAAGAAAAAAGCATATGCTATGTAGATGGAAACACAGAAGAATGGAAGGAAGAAGATATTGTTTCTAAAAATAACAATAAAAAAATTTCTATGAAATATGACGAAAAATTTATCTATTTATTAGTAAACAAGAAGGATTATAACGAAAATGAAAAATTATATATACCAATAGACACTACTCAAAAAACAGGAAGTACCTATTGCAAAAATTACGATTTGAAATTTGAAAATGAAGCAGATTTTGTTATTGTTATTGATGGAAAAGAAAATAGTAGAGTACTAGTACAAGAAAGATATGAAATACTAAGAGCAATGTCTAACAGAGAGGTAAATGGAATAAGTGCTTATTTAGAAGTTCCAGATAAACATACAAATGTATTTAAAGGAATAAATCTACTATTACAAACAGCAACACCATTAGAAACAGGAGATAAAGAAGCTAGAGCAGATATCTATGAAACTGGAAAACTAACCTATGGAAATGCAAATCCAGAGGCAGAAGACTTCAATTCATTAGCAGACTTTTGTATTAATGGAGATAATATAGAAATAAAAATACCATGGCAATTACTAAATTTCTCAAATCCATCAGAAATGAAAATACATGATGACTATTACGAAAAATATGGAGTAGAAGAGATACAAATTGATAAAATGTATATTGGAATTGGAGAAGAAACAGAAAAAGAACAAAGAATACCAATGGAAGCAAAAGAATTAATAGGATGGGGAAGAAATATTACCTATCATGAAAGACTAAAAAAATCGTATTATATGGTAAAAGAGATGTGGACTAAAAAGTAAAGAGGGGATATTATGTTTAAAATAGAATACTTAATATACATTTATATGACACTTTGTGTATGTATGATGGTATTTAACATTATATATATGATATTTACAGTATCAACTGAAAAAAATAAAAAGAAAAGTAAAAATGCTATCATAAAAAAGATAAATGCACAAATAAATTTACTTGAAAGTGGGCTTAGAGTAGGTATAAGACATAAAGAATATGTATATAAAAAGTTAAAAAGAACATACAATTTATTATTATTTGAATATGCTTTAGATTTACAAGATGAAGATAAAGTAGAAAAATATATAAAAGAAATACAAATAATATTTGACGACCTTGCTATTTATTATGAAAAAGCAGACGGAATAAAAAAAGCATATTTTGCTTACATAATTGACAAATATAGGATAATAGAAAATGCAAAATCAAACATATTAATAAATACAATGTATCAATTTTTAGAAGAAGACTCTATTTATTGTAGAGATAATAGTTTTAAAGCAATTATCAATTCTGGTAATATAGAGTATATTATAGAAGCATTAAAAATATTAAATAAATTAGAGTATTATTATTATCCAGATATCATATTTAAAGGATTAGTACAATTTAAAGGAAAACCAGAAGAATTAGAAAATAAACTATGGAAGGAATTTGAAAAGTTTAATATAGAGATAAGAATAGCGATTGTTAGATATGCAAATAAATTAAAATTAGATTATAAAGAAGAATTCTGTAAAACAGCAATAAAAGAAGATATAGAGGAAGAAGTAAAAATAGAAATAATAAAATATTTTGGAGAAAACTATTATGAGTTAGCACAAAACCTTTTGATTGAATTTACGAAAGAAAAAGGAATAAAAAATAAAAAAATAATAATAGAATCTGCAAAAGCACTTAGAAAATATAATAATCAAGATACTAAAGAAGCTCTTAAAATGTTAATGAAGAGGAATGATTGGGAAATAAAAGAAGCGGCTTCAGAAACTTTAACTGCAATTAGTACAAGCTATTATGAACTAGCAGATATATATAATGGAGAAGATGAAACAGCAAGAAGAATTTTAAAATATAAAATGCAAAATTACAAAGCAAAATATAAAAATGTAGAAGCGGAGGTAGGATAGATGATTGTGGAAATAGCGAAAGCAATATTTAAAGTAGTAGAAATATTTTTTATATTATACTTAGTTGGTTACTCCACATTTCTATTTCTATCAGTAGTAATAGGTTCTATAACACTATATAAACAAAAAAGATTAGAACCATTAAAAGAAAAATTAACAACAAATTATGATATACCAGTTTCAATTATAGTACCTGCACATAATGAAGAAGTAACAGTAATAGATACTGTAAAATCATTATTAAATATAGAATATGAAAATTATGAAATTATAGTTGTAGACGATGGTTCAACTGACAATACAGCGAAGGAATTAATTGAATACTTTGAAATGCATAGAGTGTACAAGCCAATAAAAAGACAAATAAAATGTAAAAGAGAAACATTTGTATATGAAACAAATGCAGAGAAAGTACCAATAACAGTAGTAAGAAAAAACAATGGAGGAAAATCAGATTCTTTAAATTTAGGAATTAACACAGCTAGGTATCCCTATTTTATATGTATGGATGCAGACTCAATGCTACAATATGACTCATTAAAAAACATAACAAAGCCAATGCTAGAAAGAGAAGATATAGTGGCTTGCGGAGGATTAATTAGAATTTCAAACAATGTAAACTTTGAAAATGGACGAGTAAAAGAATATAAATTACCAAAAAGTTTATTAGCATCTATGCAAGTTTTAGAATATGATAGGTCTTTTTTTGCATCAAGAATTATGTTAGACGGATTCAATGGAAACCTTATTATATCAGGAGCATTTGGAATATTTAAAAGGGACTTAGTAATTGATGTTGGTGGATATGATACAAATACAGTTGGAGAAGATATGGAACTAGTTATGAAACTTCATGTATTTTGTAAGTTGCACAATATGAAATATGCAATAAAATATGTACCAGACGCAATATGTTGGAGTCAAGCACCAGAGAAATTAAAAGATTTAATAAAACAAAGAAAAAGGTGGCATATAGGATTATTCCAAAGTATGACAAAATATAAAGAGTTATTTCTAAATATGAAATTTGGCTTAATTAGTTTTATATCATACTTATATTTCTTAATATATGAACTATTGTCACCTATAATTGAAGTAATAGGAATTGCAGTAACAATAAGTGCCTACTTTTTAAATTTAATCAATATACGATTTATGATTATATTTTTCTTATTATATGCAGCATTTGGAGCAATATTATCATTAACAATATTTTTATCAAGGGTATATTTGCAAAATAATAAATTAAGAATTAAAGATATTATAAAAGCAATATGTCTATGTTTTATAGAAATAGCAGGACTAAGACAAATAATGTCAGTTGCTAGAATAACAGCATTTATAGGATATAAAAAGAAAAAATTACAATGGTCAGATATTACAAGAATGAAGCAACACATTAACTCATAATTGAAAGGAGCAAAAATGAAAAGGAAAATAATAAAAATTAGCCTTATTATATTTTTAGCATTGATAATGTTAATTCCACAGGTTACATTAGCAAAAACTTCAGAAGAATTTACTATAGAAGAAAAAGAATATATAAATAGCCATAGTAAAATTTTCATAGCAGGAAATACTAATTTGAATCCAATAGAATCATATGACCGTCAAAAAAATAAATATGTTGGAATAGTTCCAAGTATATTTGAAAAAATAACAGAAATTTCAGGAATAGAATTTGAATACATAAATAAAGATGATAATTGGGAGAACTATGCTAAAGAAAACCAAGTAGAAATTGTATCTGGCTTACTAGAAGAAAATGATGTAGAGCAATTAAATATGAAGGGTAAAATAGAATTTGTTAAAGTGCCAATAGAAAAAGAATATAAAACAGTATACATTGCATTTACACAAATAGCAGATGAAACATTAATTAATATTATACAAAAATCAATAAATAAACTAGAGCAAATAGATGTGCAAGAAATAATGTCAAGGGAGCTTATAAATAATAGTAAAGATGACATTAAAGAGTATATATTATTAGGGATAAGAATGGCAATAATAGTAATAGGAATAGTATTATTTGTTTTATATAAAAAGTATAAAAAAGAGGCAAAACAATCTAAATATATTGACAATATTACTAAAAAAGGTAACTATAAAAATATGGAGATAGACTTTAATAATATGATAACAGATGAAAATAGAGTATCTTACTGTGTAATAAACTTAGGAATAGAAATAAAACACATAGAAGAATTATATGGCTATTCAGAAGTAGAAGAAATTCTAAAATATGTATCAGATGTAATAGGTGGCTACGTAAAAAATAACGAATCATATGCAAGAATATATAAAGACTCATTTGTTATAATTGCCAATTCAGCACTAGAAGAAAATATAGTAGAAAGAATATCAAAGATAATAGACGAAACTAAGCAATTTAGTTTAGAAAATAACAAACCATATAAAATTGAAGCATATGCAGGAATATATTACCTAAAAGTAACAGATAAAGATTTATCTAAAAACGTATATAATGCAATGCAAGCAAGGGAACAAGCAAAATTACAAGGAAAGCCAATAAAGAGATGTACAGATGCATTAATAATGAAAACAAATAAAAATAAAAAATTAGAAGGGCAGATTGTGAAGGCATTTGAAAATGAAGAATTTAAGACATATTTGCAACCATTAATAAGTCTAAAAAATGATAATATTATTGCGATTGAAGCCCTAGCTAGATGGGAAAATCAACAAATGGGATTAGTAAAGCCAAGTACATTTATATCAATTCTACAAAATAATAATATTATAGATAGATTAGATTTTTTAATGTATGAAAACACTTGCAAAATGTTAAGTGAAATTATAGAAAAAGGTCAAAAACCAGTGAATGTATTTTGCAATTTCTCTAAAGAAACAATAGAAAAAAGAAATTTTGTTGAAAAAGTAAAAAGAATAAAAGAAAAGTATGAAGTGCCAGAAAAGTATATTGGAATTATAATATCAGAGGGAAATGAAAAAATAAAAAATGTAATAGAGAACTTGAGAAAAGAAGGATTTTCAGTATTACTTAATAACTTTGGAGCAACTCGTTATTCTTTTAATGACATAAAAGAACTTCAAATTGACTATTTAAAAATTTCATCAACATTAACAGAAGATTTATCAGATGAGCGAACAGTATCTATTACAAAAGGAATTATAGATATGTCACATAGCTTGAATGTAAAAGTAATATGTGAAGACTTTGAAAGTAGAGAAAAAGAACAAATATTAAAACAAATTGATTGTGATATGGTTCAAGGAAAAGTGTACTATCAGCCAATTCCAATGGAAGAGTTTGTTGAAATAGTTCAAAATATTGTAAGAAAATATTGAAATTTAATATAATGCACCAATATGTGATGGAATAAATACACATAAAATATCAATAGATAATGAAATATATTATCTAAAAGAAAGTAGATGATAAAAAGATAAGACCAATATCGATAAAAGGAAAACTAAGTTTATGGGATTATGCTTATAGATAATAACAAATTACAATTCTTTCCATTTAATAATAAGAAGTGTAACAAACAAAAAAACAAGTAGTTAAATAAATAATTACTTGTTTTTTAGCATTTATGAAAAAGTATTGACAATAGTATGAAATCATATTATAATACATTACTGTTGATAGTACGAAATCATACAAAAAATATTAGAAAGTGAGTAGAAGATGAAAAGTAACATTGAACAAAAGTGGGTAATGATATGTAAATATATGAATGAATTTGAAGAAGGATATCACAAACTTTCAAGCTATTACAAATTAGCAGACAGTAGCTTTTGGATTTTATATGAATTATATCAAAATGAAGGTGGCTGTACTCAAAGAGAATTATATACAGAGTGGTGTTTAAACAAACAAACTATCAATTCATCTGTAAAATACCTAATAAATGAAGGATATATTATGTTAGAATATTTGGATAATAGTAAAAAATTCAAAAAATTAAAACTCACAAAAAAGGGAAAAGAAATAGCAAAAAGGACAGTAGGTAAAGTAATGGAACTTGAAGCAAAAGCATTTGAAAATATTGATGAAAATGAAATGGATATAGTTATTAACTTTTTCAAAAAACAAACAATATCATTTAAAAATGAAGTAAATAAAGTCGTAAAAAAGGAGGAAACAGAGAAATGAATATAGGATTATCAGAACATTTTACATATAAAAAATTAATAAAATTTACATTGCCAACTATAATAATGATGATATTTACATCTATTTATGGTGTTATAGATGGAATATTTGTATCAAACTGTGTAGGGGCAGATGCTTTTGCTGCTGTAAACTTAATTATGCCAGCAATCATGATTTTAGGAACAGTTGGTTTTATGATGGGAACAGGTCGGAAGTGCATTAGTTTCAAAAACAGTTGGAGAAGGAGATAAAACAAAGGCTAATAGATATTTTTCAATGTTAATATATTTATTAACAATACTAGGATTTGTACTTACGATTTTGGGAGTAATATTGATAAAGCCAATGGCAAAGCTATTAGGTGCAGATGAAAATATGCTACAAGATTGTGTAGTCTATGGAAGAGCACTACTTATATTTTTAATACCATTTTGTTTACAAAATGCCTTTCAGAGTTTTTTAATTGTAGCAGAAAAACCAATATTTGGATTAATTATTTCAATTGTATCAGGAGTTAGCAATATGATATTAGACTTTTTACTTATTTATGTATTTAAAATGGGTGTTTTAGGAGCAGCTCTTGCAACAGGAATTAGTCAAGTAATTGGAGGAATTATTCCTATTTTTTATTTTGGTACTAAGAAAAATCACATTTTACAATTTACAAAAACTAAATTTGAATTAAAACCTATTATACAAAGCTGCATTAATGGTTCATCAGAAATGCTAACAAATTTATCGATGTCGCTTGTAAATATGTTATTTAATATACAACTTATGAAATATGTGGGCTCAGATGGAGTTGTAGCTTTTGGAATTATCATGTATGTTGGATTTATATTCTCTGGAACATATTTAGGATACTCAATAGGAACAGCACCAATTATAGGATATCACTATGGAGCAGAAAATAAGGAAGAATTAAAAAGTTTATTGAAAAAGAGTATTATTTTAATAGCAGTAACTTCGCTAGTTATGACAGGACTTGCTGAGATTTTATCAAAACTACTTGCATCAATTTTTGTAAGCTATGATGAAAACTTGTTAAATATGACAACAAATGCAATAAGGCTATTTTCTATATCATATTTAATCAGTGGATTTAATATTTTTAGCTCATCATTCTTTACAGCATTAAATAATGGTTTTGTGTCAGCAGCTATTTCGTTTTTAAGAACATTAGTATTTCAAATTGTAATGATATATTTACTTCCAGCAATTTGGGGAATAAACGGAATATGGCTTGCAGTAGCTTTTGCAGAAATATTATCACTATTTGTAAGTATAATGTTTTTAGAAAAAAATAAGAACAAATATCAATATGCTTAAATATCGAAAGGTATGGAAAGAATTTGCACGTGAAAGATTTGGAAAGATTTGGGACGCGTCCAAATCTTTCATTTTTTAAATTTTAAATTTTTTTTATTATTTCCTCAAATTTAATTGAAAAGTCAAAATTATTACATGACTTTTATGCAAATCAACCAGAACAAAATATTAATAAACAATTTTTATTACTTAAACATACTTGCCCTGAATTTGCAACATGTCAAAATTCTAGTATGAGAATATTAAGTGATGTACTTTTGAAAGATGAAAACTTAAAATTTAATAAGTGTGTTGTAAATAGGGTTTATAATAAAACAGATAAAGAGAAAAAGCCAATTCTATTTGTTTATATTGATTCTAATGAAATAGGGAAAAAATTTTATATTGCTAATAAAAATGAAGGAAATTTTGTAACATTGACACAAGAAGAATTTACAAAACAATTTGAATGTTATGAAAAAGATTTAGAAAAGAACGAACGGCTTCAGACCATGGGAAATGAATGAAAAAGAAGATGTAGATTTAGCAAAGAGTTCTGGAAAAATAGTTGTTAATCAAGGTGAGGAAAGATGAATATTATAAAAAAAGTAAGTTTATTTATAAAAAATGTATTTATAAAACAAGATAAATTAAAAAAATTACCAGAGCCTAAAAATACTATAGAGAAAGACAAGAAAGAGAGTTTTATTAAATCCTTAAAAATAACTCCTACAGAAAAGACAAAAAAGAAGAAAATTGAAACTTTAACTTGTGAAGGAGATGGATTAGGAATACAAAAAAATATGACTGGTTAAATAAATACAAGGAATATTATAATTGTCCAACATATGCTTCTTTTTGGAAATAAATTAATTCTATGCATTATTATTTATGCAATATATTTTCAATATGATTATGAAGTACAAAATTAATTCAAAAGGAAAAATGTGTGTAGTGAAAATTAATAAATAGATAGATAGTTTATTGTAAGCTATCTATTTTAATATTATTGCTATATAAATAAAAACGACAAAAAAATGAGCTTTTACTTGCAACTTTTATAAACAAGTAATATAATAATAACACAAAAGGCAAATGAATAGAATAATACAAAAAGCTTTGAAAGGAGAAATGAAAATGATTTATTCAAAAGAAGTAGAAGAAATGTGCAAAGTAGCAAAAGGAGTAGACCACGGTCCAGCACCAATTCCAGAAGAAGGAAAATGGGTAAAAGCAAAAGACGTAAAGGACATATCAGGTTTAACACATGGTATAGGTTGGTGTGCACCACAACAAGGAGCATGTAAACTAACACTAAATGTAAAAGAAGGAATAATACAAGAAGCCTTAGTAGAAACAATAGGATGCTCAGGAATGACACACTCAGCAGCAATGGCAGGAGAAATATTAGTAGGAAAAACAATATTAGAAGCATTAAACACAGACTTAGTTTGTGATGCTATAAATACAGCAATGAGAGAACTATTCTTACAAATAGTATATGGAAGAACACAATCAGCCTTTTCAGAAGGTGGCTTACCAATAGGAGCAGGAATGGAAGACTTAGGAAAAGGACATAGAAGTCAAACAGGAACAATATACTCAACACTAGAAAAAGGGCCAAGATACCTAGAACTAGCAGAAGGATACATAGTAGAAATAGGTTTAGATAAAGACGATGCAATAATAGGTTACAAATACGTAAACCTAGGAAAAATGATGGACAACATAAAAGCAGGAATAGCACCAGAAGAGGCAATAGAAAAAGCAAGCGGAAAATATGGAAGATTTGATGAAGCGGTTAAGAAGATAGACCCAAGAAAAGAGTAATATATTTGGAAGTTGGAAGTTGGAAATAGTTGTAGGGGCGACTAGTAGTCGTCCGCCTTCGAAGAAATTAACCTATAAACCAACCTCTAACCTCCAGAACAAAACTAGAATATATAAAAAATTAGAACAATGCAAAAATAAAAAATAGTAGGAGGAAAAACAAAATGGCACTATTTGAAAGTTATGAAAGAAGAATTAAGCAAATAAAACCAGTCATGGAAAAATACGGAATTAAAGATTTCGATGACGCATTAAATATATGTAAAGAAAAAGGGTTTGACCCTTATGAAATAACAAGAGGAGTACAAACAATATGTTTTGAAAACGCATGTTGGGCATACACTTTGGGTGCAGCAATAGCAATAAAAAAAGGTTGCACAAAAGCTGCTGATGCTGCAAAAGCAATAGGAGAAGGCTTGCAAGCATTCTGTATACCAGGAAGTGTAGCAGACGATAGAAAAGTAGGTTTAGGACATGGAAACCTAGCCTCAATGTTATTAAGCGAAGAAACAAAATGTTTTGCATTCTTAGCAGGACATGAAAGTTTTGCAGCAGCAGAAGGAGCAATAGGAATTGCAAAATCAGCAAATAAAGTAAGAAAAGAACCATTAAGAGTTATATTAAATGGTTTGGGAAAAGATGCAGCACAAGTAATATCAAGAATAAACGGATTTACATATGTAAAAACAGACTTCGATTTTTTCACAGGAAAAGTAAATGTAGTAGAAGAAATAGCATACTCAGAAGGAGAAAGAAGCAAAGTAAGATGTTATGGAGCAAATGATGTAAGAGAAGGTGTAGCAATAATGCATATGGAAGGAGTAGATGTTTCAATAACAGGAAACTCAACAAATCCAACAAGATTCCAACACCCAGTAGCAGGAACATACAAAAAAGAATGTATAGAACAAGGTAAAAAATACTTCTCAGTAGCATCAGGAGGAGGAACAGGAAGAACACTTCATCCAGACAATATGGCAGCAGGACCAGCATCATATGGAATGACAGACACAATGGGAAGAATGCACTCAGACGCACAATTTGCAGGTTCATCATCAGTACCAGCCCACGTAGAAATGATGGGATTAATAGGAATGGGTAATAACCCAATGGTAGGAGCAACAGTAGCTGTTGCAGTAGCAGTAGAAGAAGCTATGAAATAGAATAAAACTACCCCAAAAGGACCAGGTTATTTTGGGGTAGTTATAATATAGAAAGAATTGGGACGCGTCAGAAAATTTCCAAATTTAAAAGGAACTTAAAAAATATAAAAGTTACTTTTATTTGGAAATTTTTTGATGCGTCCCAATTCTTTCACAAATTATTCATACTTTTAAGTGTATAGCAACTAAAAAATACTGTACAATATTATGTATATGTGATATAATAATTGTAGTTGTAGTAGTTATAAACCAAATCTTAAATATTTTAAGGAGGTAAAAATGACAAAAATAGAAACATTAAAAAGCCAGGGGTTCTTTAACATGGATGTCAATGAACAAATTAAGTGTTTAAAAGAAAATGGATTTTTTAATTTAAGTAATCAAGAAAGGATAGAGTTTTTGGAAACAGCAGGTCTATTTTATTTAGACATAAATGATGACCCAGAGAATCTTCCATTAAAACCAGAAGATGTAGATTACCTAAAGAAAAATCCAATGAATGCAAAGAAAAATCAAATCATGAACGTATGGAAAGAAGCATTTACAAATAATGCTTTGAAGCGGGGAGATTTGGTAATTGACAGTGTAAATGGAATAGAAAACGCATTAGGGTTGAAAACTGGTGCAATAGTAACAGTAAACCACTTTAATCCATTTGATACATTTGCGCTAGAAAGAGCATTCAAAAATGCAGGGATAGAGAAAAAAGTATATAAAGTAATTAGAGAAGGAAATTATACAAATTTTCCAGGAAAGTTTGGCTTATATTTTAAATATGACAACACTCTACCATTAAGTCAGGTAGCAGAAACAATGGAAATGTTTGAAGTAGCAGTAAAAGAAATATTAGAAAAAGGAGAATTTATAATAGTTTGCCCTGAACAGAGTATGTGGCTTAATTATAAAAAACCAAAGCCATTAAAATATGGAGCTTTTAAATGGGCTACACTAAATAATGTTCCAATTATTCCTACATTTATTACGATGCTGGATAAAAACAGTGAAGACGGCGATGAAAATGTACTACAAGCATATACTATAAATATTGGAAAACCTATTTATCCCAATAACGAGTTGCTCCCAAAAGAGAACATACGCAGAATGAGAGATTTAAACTACGCATTCTGCAAAGAAACGTATGAAAGATATTATGGAATTCCAGTGAAATATAGGACAATAGAACATGAAAATATGCCAAGCTATGTTTCTACAACACTTAAGTACATTAATTAGTATACTTAAGTAGAACATTTGAAAAAGTAAAATAATTAAGTAAAAGAAAATAGTTAAGATACAGAACTTTTAAAGTTTTATGTCTTAACTATTTTACACTATTTATGTTCAAAATAAGATTGTAAAAAATGTAAACATGTGATAATATAATAAAAAAGAAAATTAGGAGATATAGTTTGAAAATAAAAATTAGAAAAATGAAACCAAAATAGATAAAAATGGCATA
>CAOJVB010000025.1 GCA_948444845.1 uncultured Clostridiaceae bacterium
GTTCATTTACTTTTTTCTAAAATTTTTGTTGCATTTCAAATGAAAAATTCGGACACAATAGAAATGCTCCTTTGTATGGCAATTGCTTATAAGGAACATCTTCTATTTTTTTATTTTTCTCTTTTAAAAATATATTTGCTAGTATCTGTTATTTCTAAGCTTGATTTACCACTTTGTGTTATTTCTGATGGTGGCAAGTCTAATTTTATGTTTGTTTTATATTTTTTTCCATTTGTATTGATAACAAAGTCAAAATTTACTGTAAACTTTATGTCTTCATCTGTTATATTCATATTTTTTAGCATAGTTCCATCTATTATTATTTCTTCACTCATTATATTATATGTTCCTAGCTTAGTATTTCCAAATGCTATTCCTATAATGCCTCCTTGATTGTTTATTTCTAAGGTTGTTGTATCACTTTTGCTTGCTCCTTTATATGTTAATAAATTTCCTTCTAATATATAATTATCTGAATATGTAAATCTTTTATTTTCTGTTGTATTTGGTATATATACTTTTATATCACCTTTTTGTGGTTTTTTTGTTACTTGTATATTACTTATTTCTATGTTTTTTATTGTTGCCTCTTTTTCATATTTCTCATTCTTTTTTATTTCAAAGTATACTCCATTATTTTGCACTATTTCATTTTCTATTACATCATTTGCTATTGGGTTATCTGAACTTACTACCATACTTCCTATTACTATTTTTGAAAGATTAAATGGCATGTTTCTTTCGCCTTCTATACTATATCTATATGTTATTGTTATTGCTATAAATATTAATATTATTAATACTATGGCTGCTATGGATGTTTTTATTTTTTCTTTTATTTGAGTTTGCATTTAAGTTTCTCCTTTGTTTTTTAGTATTCAATTTTAATTATTATTATAATACACTTTTATTATTTTTTTTTCAAGTAATATTAGTTTATTTGTTTTAGGTTTAAAATATTATATAAAATGTGTTATTTTTATTAAATATGTGTTATAATTTAAATGATTTTTATTAATGTAACTATAAACTCATAAACAAATTTGTTAAGGAGGTATATTTTATGACACTTAAAACATTTACTTTTCCATCTTTTGAAGAATGGAACAAAGAGCAAGAATATTATGAAAAAATAGGAGCTTACACTTGTGCTATTGAAGTTTCTGAGTGGGCACATGATGAAAGTAAATATGTGGCTGCTTTCGCAGCTTCCGATGATCCTATAATCACATTTTTAAAAAAAGATTTTTATAGTTCTATTGAATGTGATCCTCATGATTATCAAACTTTAAAGAATTGGTATGAAAAAGTAACTGTTGAAATAAATGATAAGTGGAAATATTTTATTTTAGATACATATTTTTGTAAGTAAAAAATAACGTAAAGTTTCGTACTAATTGTCAAGACTTTTGTTAAGTTTCTTCTTGCAAGTTTTGGTAGGAGTATAAATGGCACTTTAAACTACATTTTATTTATACTCCCACCCTCTTTAAATACTACTAACGCTAGTTTTAGTTTATTATTCATTTTCTATTATATTCTATTTATTTTTCTATTGAATCTATTTTTACATTATTCTTCTAAAAACGCATTCATAGTTTTTAATCTAATATTATGATATATTTTTATAATAAAATTTTCAAGCATTTTTACTATAATCTTTTCTTTCCAATTGCATTCTTTCAAAATTTCTTTAATAATTTCTTTGTTTTCTTTTGCTTTTTCTTTCATAAAATATCTCTCCTTTTTATTTTGTAAATTTCCTTACTGGGAATAATTGACAAATCTAATTTGAGAGTATATACTTAAGTTGTATATGTAGCTTAGTATATACTCTTTCGAGATAGTTTTGATTGCCGTCAAGCTATCTCACTTTTTGTACTATAACATACTTTCTTATTTTATTAAGTCAAAATATGGTCAATGTCGAAAAGTTTTTTCTTGTCAACATCATTTTACTTTATTTTATCTTATTTTACCATTTTCGACATTTTATGACATTTTTATTTTATGAAAAGCCTATTTTTATATATGAAAATTGATTTTTCCATTTTCGTATAATTTTTTTGAAAAACTATGAATGCTGGTAAAAGCACAAAAAAAGAGGAACTTTTTTGCAGCTCCTATATCTTTTAAGTTTGTTAACAATGAATTAAAGAAAATAAAATAGCTATTACATTAATTTTAATACATAAAATCATTTTATAGCTTTTAATTTTGGCGGAGTGAGTGGGATTCGAACCCACGTGCCACTTTTATGGCTAACTGTTTTCGAGACAGCTTCGTTATGACCGCTTCGATATCACTCCATATACACTCAGTGTACATTATTCACTTTTAACTCTTAAGTCATTTCTCCGAACGGTGGTGCGCCATGGTCTGTGCTCCCTACAATGATTATATTATTTTTGTATGTCTATTTCTTCAAAAGGCTGACGACTAATCGTCCCCCTACAATTTTTTATTTTTTCTTAACTCTTTAAAAAATTCTTGCAAAATATTTTCACATGCTTCTTTTAAAATTCCTGTTTCATATTCTACTTTATGATTAAATGGATAATCTTTTAAAACATTTAATACACTTCCACATGCTCCTGTTTTATAGTCCATTGTTCCTATATAAAGCTTTCCAACTCTTGCTTGTATTATTGCTCCTGCACACATTGTACATGGTTCTAATGTTACATACATTTCACAATCTAATAATCTCCATGACTCTAATTTTTTACTAGCTTTTTGTATTGCTAATATTTCTGCATGTTTTGTAGTATCTTTTTTACTTTCCTTTAAATTATGTGCTCTGGCTATAATTTGTCCATCTTTTACAATTACTGCACCAACTGGCACTTCTAATTTATTATATGCTTTTTTAGCTTCTTTTATAGCTTCTTTCATAAACTTTTCTTCCATTATAACTCCTATTTACTTTTATATTTGCTAACACTATATTTACTTTTTTGAAGTTCTTAAATGTTTTTCTTATATATATTTCATTTATATACTTATTACAAGTTTCTTCTTATATTACTATCTCTATATTAATCTATATAAATTATAACATTATATATTTCATTATGCAACTTTATATTTCATATTACCAGAATATTAGTACAACTAAATCATGAAAAGTTCATATCTCTTATATACATTTACAATAAGTAATGTTATAATTTACTCGCTAATATCAATTAAGGAGGTATTTATTAAAAAAATAGAATATATAAAAGTTATTAATTATAATTTCTATAATTGGTTTATGAATAACATCAGGAATAAGCTTTACTAATGAATTATTTGGTTTTATCCCAATTGAAAAATTTTATGTTGATGGTTTAAATTCCACTGGATTAGATCAAATATGAGGAACTATAGTTTCATTATTAATGGGAATAACAATTATATTTTCCAGTATTTTTATTGATATAGTAATTTGGATTATATATGGTGTAGTTTTAATTATAATAAAAATAGTATAATACTTAGCTAACTATATTCTTAATTTTATAATAATATTATTAATTAAACCCAAAAAGCTATTAGCTAAAAAATGAAAATTATTGTCAATGACTCTTTTATAAATTTTGCAATGCATGTAGACTTTTTATATAATTTTTATATAATATTAGTGTAATTATTATATTAATACTATTAATGACAAAAAGGATACTAATGTCAATTAAAAAGATAATTTTACGGATAAAGAAAATTATTACTACTAACAAATTTCCATTTGATTATGAACCTGACATTTGGAAATCTGTAGTATATGATACTAATTGTTATGTTTATGCACTCAATAGTATTTATCCCGAAAAGTCTAAAACTAATACTATTTATTATGTAAGTGCTTTTTCTGGTTATAACAAAATAACTTCTTTCAGCAATACAAATTTACTTGAGCGGTTATATGCAGATTTTGATGCTTTAGAACTAAAAATAAAAGAATCTTTTCTTGATGAAGTTATCCCTAAAGATTCTTATAAAATTTACTTTTTGTCATCAGGATTTAACTTTTATTTTTTTCGATATGATAACCAGTTTTTTGGTCTCATAAACAAGGTTGGCATCATCTTCCTACCAATAAATATTATGGTCAGATTATAACTAATCTAGCTATGGCAAAAGATGAGTATAATATTATAGGTTATTATATTGTTAGTAAATAACAATTGCGAGAGTCTCAAAATTGGGACTCTCGCAATTGTATTATTTTTATTAATAAAAAAGTTATTATTTATACTGGTGTTCCATGCCCGAATCGAACGGGCGACCCACAGCTTAGGAGGCTGTTGCTCTATCCTACTGAGCTAATGAAACATATTACTTTTCTATTTTACTATATTTCCTTTAAAAAATCAATATTCCATTTTCATTATTTTTATGTTATACTATTTCATGTTACAATTTGCAGTTTTAAAAGTATTATTTTAGAAACTATTAATTGTAGCTATTTCGTAATTAATATGAATTGTCATTCAAGGAGTGTCCCCAGCGTTCCGAAATCGGAACGGAAAGGACCGTCCCTAGCGTTCGGGAGGAGTTTATTTATGCAAAAAATATTAGGTTATATGAGAAAAACTATTAGAAGTTATAATATGATAGAAGATGGAGATAAAATTGCTGTTTGTCTTTCTGGTGGTAAGGATTCTATTACTATGCTTATGGGTTTAAAAATGCTTCAAACTTATTTTGATAAAGATTTTGAAATAGTTGCTGTTAGTGTTAACCCTGGGTTTGAATTTTTTAATGTAGATTTCTTACAAAAAACTTGTGATGAAATTGGTGTTCCTTTAATTGTTGAAGATAGCCATATTAAGGAAATTGTTTTTGATATAAGGCAGGAAAAAAGACCTTGTTCACTTTGTGCTAATATTCGTAGGGGTATTTTAAATTCTGTTGCTATTAGAGAGGGTTGTAATAAAATAGCTTTAGGTCATAATGAAGATGATGTTTTGGAAACCTTTTTAATGAATTTATTTTTGACTGGCGCATTTTCTACTTTTGGTCCAAGTACATATATGGATAGGTCAAAAATTACAGTTATTAGGCCTTTAATTATGACTCCTGAAAAGGAAATTAAGAAATTTGTTAAACGTAATAACATAGACGTAATGAAAAAAGCTTGCCCTATGGATGGTGTTTCTAAAAGAGAGTATATGAAAGATTTGCTTTATAAACTTAATTTAGATATTCCTATGGTTAGAGCAAATTTAATGGGTGTTATAAAAAGAAATAATTTAAAAGGTTGGCATGAATAAATAATTAGAGGATAATACATAATGTATTTCCCCTTTTCATTTTATAATTAATATATTATCCTTCTCAATTTAGTTCTAAAAAACATATATTAATATTATAACTTTTTTAATAATTAGAACATAGGAAAGCATGTAGCAGTAGCTCTAAATCTAGGGTTACTTTCTCCTGCACCATTTAATTTAAAGTATAAATATATCATTGTTCCAAATAAAAAGTAAAACTGTTAAAATGATTTGACCAATTTTTGGCACCCATGGCATTTGAATTACCTAATATTGCTCCATTTACTACAAAATACAAATATGTAGTAGCAAAATATTGGTCTGGATATACTTGAATTTCTAAAGTAATATAATACCCACCACTTTTTAAAATAGTATATCCTGTTTCCACTGAATATTGCATATATTCATCTATTTTATTGTTTTCACTATTTTCTGTATTTATTGTTAACCCTGACATACTTGTAAAATTTGTATATTTTCCAGTTCTATCAACAGAGTTCCTTATATATGTATTTGTTTTTATTCCTGTAGGTTGATTTATAGTTTGTTCGTTTGATTTTGCAACTTTTACTCCATTTATTGATGCTAATTGTAATTGTCCATTTATTTCAAATTCATATGGATATTCATTTAATTTTGTATATATTGAATTTGGATTTTCTCCTACTTCATATTTTGTACTTGCTATTTGACTTACTTCTGTTACATATTCTATTTCTTTATCTTCATCAAGTGCTATTGATATTCTTTTAATGTTGGCATTCTTTGTTCTTCTGCATATTTATCAATTTGTGCTGTAGTAATTTTTAAATTTATTTTCTCTGTTGCTGTTTGCTTATTTGTTTCTTCCTTTGCATATTTTGCTTTGTTAAATATTCCATTTTTTCCTAGTCCTATATTAATAATATTCCTGCTAATATTATTAATAATATTATTGTTATTGCCAAGGAAATTAGTGTTATTCCTTTATTCTTTATTTGTTTTTTCTCCTCTTTTATTAGTTTATATATATTATTTTAGTATTCACAAAAATGTTTGCCAATGCATTTTTGTGAATGCATGATATTATTATTTATAGGTGAATATTATGCATTTAAAAAGATTACGAGATTTAAGAGAAGATTTTGATTTAAAGCAATCTGATATTGCTAAAATATTAAATATTACTACACAACAATATGGTCTTTACGAACTAGGAAAAAGAGATTTGCCTGTTGAATTTTTAAAGATACTTGCCAAATTTTATAATACTTCGTCTGACTATATTTTAAAATCGACAAACAACCCTGAACCTATAAATAAAAAGTAGGTGCATTTTATATATTAGAAAAAAGGCACGATACCTCGTGCACCTACGTCGCAAAATTTACATTGTGATTTTTTCTGTTCAATCTGAAAGCAACTTACTGCTTTTTTTTGTGATTTTATTTTAATTTATATTTTCATACTTAATTTAACTTTCTGTCTTTCCATATCTATTGCAATTACTTTTACTTTCACTATATCGCCTACTGAAACTATGTCTGAAGGATTTTTTACGAATTTATCGCTCATTTCAGAAATGTGTACTAGTCCATCGTGTTTTACTCCTATATCTACAAATGCTCCAAAGTCTATTACATTTCTTACTGTTCCTGTTAATATTTGTCCTTCTCGTAAGTCTTCAAATTTTAATACATCACTACGCAACACTGGTTTTGGCATTTCTTCACGTGGGTCTCTTCCTGGTTTTGAAAGTTCGTCTACTATGTCTTTTAGTGTCATTTCTCCTACTTCTAGTTCTTTTGCTGTTTTGTCTATTTTAATTTTTAATAATTTTTCTTTTATTTCTTTTAGCTTTTCTTTGTCATTTAAATCATTTTTATTGTATCCTATTAATTCTAATAGTTTTTCTGCTGTTTCATAACTTTCTGGATGAACTCCAGTTATTTCTAGTGGGTTCTTACCTTCTGGTACTCTTATGAAACCTGCACATTGTTCAAATGCTACTTTCCCTAACTTTGGAACTTTTAGTAGTTCTTTTCTTTCTTTTATTTTTCCATTTTCATCTCTATATTTTACTATGTTATTTGCTATTGTTTTATTTACACCTGCTACATATGAAAGTAATGATGGTGTTGCGGTATTTACATCTACACCTACTTTATTTACTGCGTCTTCTACTACTCCAGTTAAACTTTCCCCTAACTTCTTTTGGTCTACATCGTGTTGGTATTGACCTACTCCTATTGCTTTTGGCTCTATTTTAACAAGTTCTGCAAGTGGGTCTTGTAACCTTCTTGCTATTGATATTGCTCCTCTTAGTGAAACATTTATATCTGGATATTCTTCTGTTGCAAGTTTTGATGCTGAGTATACACTTGCTCCCGCTTCTGATACTATTGCATAATGCACTTCTTTTCCATATTTTTCTTTTACTTCCTTAATAACATTTGCAACAAATATTTCAGATTCACGTGATGCAGTTCCATTTCCTATTGCAAACATATCTACATCATATTTTGCAATTAAGCTTATTAAAACTTTTTTAGCACCTTCTACATCATTTTGTGGTTCTGTTGGATATATTGTAGTAGTATCTAATAGTTTTCCTGTCTCATCAATGACTGCTATTTTACAACCTGTTCTATATGCTGGGTCAAAACCTATTACGGTTAAACCTTTTAATGGTGCACCTAGTAATAATTGTTTAGCATTTTGACCAAATACTTTTATTGCTTGTTCTTCTGCTTTTTCAGTCAAGTCACTTCTAATTTCTCTATCTATTGAAGGCTCTATTAGGCGTTTCCAACTGTCTGCTATAGTATCCTTTAATACTTCTTCATATTGTTTATTTTTAATAACATCTTTTTCAATTATTTCTAGTATTTTCTCTTCTTGTTTTTCTATTTTAACTTTTAAAAATTCCTCTTTTTCTCCTCTATTTATTGCTAAAATTCTATGGCTTGGAATTCTATTTACTTTTTCACTAAACTCATAATACATTTCATAATTAGACTTTTCATCTTCTTTTGAAGCTTTAGTTACTATTTGACCTTCTCTATACATTAATCTTTTTATTTGCTTTCTATATTCAGCATTGTCTGAAATATTTTCTGCAATAATATCTTTGGCTCCAGCAATTGCATCATATATGTTTTCCACACCTTTTTCACTATTTGTGAATTCTTTTGCTATTTCTTCTATATTTCTTTTATCTTCTTGTTTTATTATAATTTCAGCTAACGGCTCTAAACCTTTTTCCTTAGCAATAGTTGCTCTCGTTCTTTTCTTCTGTTTATATGGTCTATATATATCTTCAACTTCTGCTAAAGTTTTAGCAAGTTCTAGAGCAATTACTATCTCATCTGTAAGCTTTCCTTGCCCTTCTATAGAATTTACAACTTCTGCTTTTCTTGTTTCTAAATTTCTTAAATAATTTAGCCTATCTCCTAAATCACGAAGTTGTTCATCAGAAAGTCCACCAGTAGCTTCTTTTCTATAACGTGCAATAAATGGAATAGTGTTTCCATCATCAATAAGCTTAACAGTAGCTCCAACTTGACTTTCCTTAACTTGTAACTCTTCTGCTATAATTTTTGTAATATTCATTTTTAATTATCTCCTTTATCTACCCCAAAAGGACCAGGTTATTTTGGGGTAATTTTATTTATTTTGATTATATCAAATGATTTTTATTTTAACAAGCATATTTTTCTACCAATCTTTTTATTTTCTTTTTGTCTATATTAAAAATCTTCTCAATTTTTCTCATGGATATTTTTTTATTTAATAATATTTTTATAATTTTTGCTAATTCTTTTTCATTTTCTTTTACATCTTTTTTATAATCTTTTATAATTTCTTCTATTTCCTGCTCTTTTTCTTCTTTTGTACAAATAAATGAATTTTCTTCATTATTATCTTTTTTGTAATAATACTTTTCTTTCCATTTCTTGTTTATTTTTTCATTTTCTTTAATTTTTGAATTATAACTAGAATACAAATATTTTGATTTTTCTTTACAAATATGTGCTTTTATTGGATTATTGTGAATGTAATGAATACAATTGATTAAATATTTTTCTGTATTTATTGGTTCAGATTTATATCTACTTCTAAAGACATAACCTACTCGATTTCTATTTTTATTATAGTATATAGCATATTCCATATTTATTTGATGCATAAAATTAGACATATTTTCTATTTTATTGCTTTCTATCAATAAATGTACATGGTTTCCCATTATACAATATGCTATTATTTCTACTTCAAAGTTTATATTATGTAAAAATAATAATTTTCTATATTTTCTTTTGTCTTGTTCCCTATCAAATATATATTCTTGATTAATGCCTTGTGACATTATATGAAAAATATTTGATTCTAAACTATTTCTATTTATTTTTGGCATACTTTTTTTTCCTTATAAAAAGCAAGAATAAAATTTTCTAAGCTCATTCTTCGCTAAGAAAATCTAATTCTTCCATAATTATCTTCTAAGGAAACTCACCGCTATTGCGGATGACTTTCCTAAGAATATAAAAAAATTGGAACTAAAAATATTTATTTTATATAAATGTTTTTAGCCCCTTATTTATTCAGAGTATATATTCATTTTTATTATTTGTCAATATTTTCATTAATTTTTTATAATTCTTACCCCAAAATAACCTGGTCCCTTTGGGGTTACTTTTCTTCTTGATTTTCTTCTATATTTTTATCATAAACATCTGCAATTTTGTTAAAATATTCTTCTTTTTTATTATTCCCTCCTATATTTTTTACTTCTACTGCTGAACCTATTCTCATTGGTGATGCTATTCTTGCTTCTTTACTGTATGTTATATTTGTCATTTTCTCAAAATCTAAGTCCATATTGTATATTCTTATTATTTCTTTATTGTCTTTAGTTTTTATGGTTACTGTTACTTGATTTCCTTGTATTTTTATTATTTTTCTATCTTGTACTTCACCTATTAGCTCATCTGTTTTACTGCTTGTTTCTATCATTGTATCTGCTATTTTTAATAAATCTTCTTTTGTATAATTACTCATTAATTTGTTTGTTTCTTGTATATCTCTTATTCTTTTCTGTCCTTTTTCCTTTTCCATCCAATAATCAGTTACATTTTGATAGTATTGTTCTTTTTCTTCATTAGTAGCCTTTTGTTTAAGTTCTACCGCTTTTTCAATTCTTTGTACAGATGATATTTTTGCTTGTCTTGTAAGTTCTTTGTTTTCCATTTTATCAAATTGCAGGCTTAATCTATATACATGTACATTATTACTATCTTTTGTTTTTGCTTCTATAGTAATAATATTACCATCTATTCCGTGTTATTTTTGTTCCCTCTAAATTACCTTCTATTTCTCCTGTCTTTTCAATTCTTTTTAGTATAAAAGTAAAAGTTCTTAATATTTCTTCTCTTGAATAATCTTTCATAAAATAATCTTTTATTTTAATATCATCTCTAAATGCCATTTCAATTCCTCCTTCTTTTATTATTCCCATCGTACCATAAGTAAACAAAAAAAGTCAATACAAAAAAAGACACAAAACGACTTTTTCTGTAAGAGAACAAAACGAATAATAAAAAAACGGTCCTGTTAGTTCCGTTTTGGAACAATCAGGGCCATTCCTTATATTCTGTACTATGTCTTGCACTCTATTTATTATTCTATTCCTAAATATTCATTATAGCTTACTTCTCTATCTATCAATTTATCTAATTTAATATCTATTATCCTATTTGCTACTGTTTGTGTTAGTTGATGGTCATGTGATGTGAATATAATGTTTCCAATGAATTTTTTCATTCCTTCGTTTAGTGCTGTTATACTTTCCATATCTAAGTGGTTTGTTGGCTCATCCATTATAAGCATATTGGCCCCTGATAACATCATTTTTGAAAGTACACATCTTACTTTTTCTCCTCCTGATAACACTTTTACATATTTTAATGCTTCTTCTCCTGAAAATAACATTCTTCCTAAAAAGCTTCTTACATATGTTTCGTCTGGATCTTTTGAATACTGACGTAGCCAGTCTGTTATTGTCATGTCTTCTCCAAATAAATAGTTGTTATCTTTAGGGAAATACGTATTTGTTATTGTTGTTCCCCATTCAATCTCACCTTCATCTGGCTCAATCTCTCCTGCTATTATTTGAAATAGTACTGTTTTTGCATTTTCATTGTCTGCCATAAACGCTATTTTGTCTCCCTCTTTTACTACAAAAGATACATTGTTTAATAGCTTTTCTCCATTTATTGTTTTTGATATATTTTTTACTTTTAATATTTCTTTTCCTGGCTCTCTATCTGGCTTAAAATCTATGTATGGGTATCTTCTATTTGATGGTTTTATTTCATCTAGTTCTATTTTTTCTAATGATTTTTTCCTTGATGTCGCTTGCTTTGATTTTGAGGCATTTGCACTAAATCTTGCTATAAAAGATTGTAATTCTTTTATTTTTTCTTCTTTCTTTTTGTTTTGCTCTTTCATTTGTTTTAATAAAAGTTGACTTGATTCATACCAGAAGTCATAGTTTCCTGGAAATACTTTTATTTGTCCAAAGTCTACGTCTGCTATATGTGTACACACTTTATTTAAGAAATATCTATCATGTGATACCACTATTACTGTGTTTTCAAAGTTTATTAAGAATTCTTCTAGCCAGTTAATACTCTTTAAATCTAAATCGTTTGTAGGTTCATCTAGTAATAATATATCTGGATTTCCAAATAAGCTTTGAGCTAAAAGTACCTTTACTTTTTCTTTTGCTTCCATTTCACTCATTAACTTGTAGTGATTTTCTGTATCTATTCCTAAATCATTTAGAAGTTGGGCTGCGTCTGATTCTGCATTCCAACCATCTAATTCAGCAAAACGTTCTTCTAATTTTGCAGCTTTCATTCCATCTTCTTCATTAAAGTCAGGTTTTGCATATATAGCGTCTTTTTCTTTCATTATCTTATATAGTTCTTCATTTCCCATAATTACAGTATCCATTACTGTATATTCTTCAAAAGCAAAGTGGTCTTGCTTTAATACTGATAGTCTTTCGCCTTTTTCTTTTGTTACTTCACCTTTGCTTGGTTCTAATTCTCCTGATAATATTTTTAAAAATGTTGATTTCCCTGCTCCATTTGCTCCAATTATTCCATAGCAACAACCTTTATTAAATTTTATATTTACATCTTCAAACAGTGTTCTTTTTCCAAAACGTACTGTTACTCCAATTGCATTTAACATGTTTTCTCCTCCTTGTTTTTGACGCATTGGGGACGTTTCTTTTTGCGTCATTCATCCCTCTCACCCTTTTTTCTAGTATTGGTGACGCAAAAAGAAACGTCCCCAATGCGTCACTATTATATATGATATTATATTTTTTTTCAAGTCTTTTATTGCTTTATGTTTATAACAAATAATTTAATTGGTCGGTCTATCTTCGAAAACGAAAAACTAGCTTGTATCGAAGTTAGAACTAAACTTGATAATTTATTTTTAACTCAAATTTTCGTTTCTTTAACTGATTATACACCTCATTATGATGAAAACTGGCTTGAGAAAACTATTGACACAACTGTTGTCTATCTTTCTCTTGAACAGGTAAAAACTGAAATTTCAGAAGGTGTACTGCAATATGCTAGCATAAGAAAGAGAATACCTTAAAAATTAAAATAAAAGTAGCAAACTATAAATTTAATTTGCTACTTTTATTTTAATCTCTATTAAATATTAATTTTATTCCCCATAATCCTGATACACCTACTAAAATATAAATAATTCTACTTATAACTGATAACCCTCCAAATATTGCTTCTACTAAGTTGAAATTAAATATTCCTATTAATCCCCAGTTTATGGCACCTATACTTATTAATACAAGAGCTATTTTATCTATTATCTTCATATTATTTCCTCTTTTTTATATTAATTTTACACTTAGTATATGCTTTATTTGTTATTTTATTCAACTTAGCATATTTTTCTTCTTAAACATCAAATAAGTTATTATTGCAATTAATAATGAAACTCCAATTACAACATAAAATCCATATTGATTGCTTGAAAATGGTACTGGTACATTCATTCCCCAATAGCTTCCTATTATTGTTGGTATAGAAAGTATTATTGTTATTGTTGTTAGCACTTTCATTACTATGTTTAGGTTGTTAGATATTATAGATGCATATGTGTCCATTGTTCCACTTAGTATGTCACTATATATTTTTGCCATTTCCATAGCTTGCTTATTCTCTATAATGGCATCTTCTAATATATCTTCATCTTCTTCATATAATTTTATTACTTTTCCTTTTAGCGTCTTTTCCATTACAACTTCATTTGATTTTAATGAGGTTGTAAAATATACTAAACTTTTTTCTAGTGCTAACATTTTTAATAATTCTTTATTTTTCATAGAATTATTTAATTCTTTTTCTGTTTTTTCTTTTTCTCTGTTTATCTTCTTTAATTCTGATAAATATATTTGTGCATTTTTATAAAATATTTGTAAAAGTATCCTACTTTTCTTATATGTCATTATAATATTTTTTGTTTTGTTTTTTTCTAATTCAGATATTATTTTATTTTGTTTTAATGATACTGTTATAAAATAATCATCTCTTACTACTATCATTCCTAATGGCATTGTTGAATGTATTTCTTCATTATTTTCTTTTTCCATTATCGGTACATCTACTATAAATAATGTTGTGTCATCATCTTCCTCGTAATCTATTCTAGCCTTTTCTTCATAATCTAGTGAATCTCTTATGAAATGCTCTTCTATTTTTAATTTTTTACATACCAATTTTATTTCTTCTTCTGTCGGAGCTACCATATTTATCCAATTACCCTTTTCAAATTCTTTTGTTTCTATCGTGTCATTTGTTTCTATTTGTGTTTTGTAGATTTTTATCATATGAAATTCACCCCTCTTTTTATTTATCTATACTATTTTAACATAATTTTTTCATCTTGTATATATTTTTACCTTCAAAAATCATCTTATGTAAATAAGATGATTTTTGAACTTTATATTTTTTTTACATTATTTATAAATATAATATTTTCTATGATATCTATAATTGCATATATTATCATAATTATTCCTATAGTTTGAACTAACATTCCTACATCAAATATTACATATAATCCACATATGAACATTATAATTGCTAATACCAAACTATATATCCATACATTTCCATTTACTGCTTTCAATTTTAATGCAGATGTAGCTCTTATTATACTACTATATACAATCCACATTCCTATAATAATTCCTAATATTGTACTTAATATATCTGCATGTACTATCATAACAATTCCTATTATTGCTGACATTATTCCATATAGTAGTTCATAATTGAATAAATTATTTTTTCCATTTGATTGAAAATAATTTAGTATTTTAATAACACCAACTACTATAAATATTGCACCTATTATATATGAAATTATATTCATAATTCCATTTGGCTTCCATACTAGAATTATCCCAAGTATTGCAAATATAAGTGATTCCATAATTGAAACCCAGCCAGATTTTTTAAGTAAGTTCTTTAAATATTCCATTTTGATTTCCTCCTTTGTATTATTATTTACTATTTATAGTTTATTACTAATTTTTTTTAATGTCAAGATGTGAATTAATTTTAGGAAATCGTTAATATCATTAAATTATTATAATTAATTTTTATTTAACATATCCTTAGATTTTAAAATTTAAGTTGACAAATTTTATTGTTGTTAATAAAAAACTGATATGCGAATACTTTTCAAATATTCCACTTCAACTTTTGATTTTAAACTTGAATTAATTAATAATGAATAATGAAAAATTAATAGTGAATAATTCCAAATGTGCTTCTCTTTAAATTAAGATTATCCATTCTTTATTATTCACTATTAATTATTGATTGCGGTATTAGTATTCTGCACATTTGGTGCACCACCGGGGGGTCGAACCCCGGACCTTCTGATTAAGAGTCAGCTGCTCTACCAACTGAGCTAGTGGTGCGTATCTGTTTGCTATTATAATACTTATTATCTTCTTTTGTCAATACCATTTAAAAAAATCCCTAGAGTTTCTTTTATTCTCTAGAGATTTTTTTATTTTATTAATATCCTATTTTAAGTATTTATCATCCAATATTTAATTATATTTCTATTATACATTATTTTCAACTTTCTGTACTTTTTTAGTTCCTCTTCTTACTATTTGTTCTAAGCTACTATATGTATCTGTTGATAATAGCGATTTTGACACTATTATTCCATTTTGCTTTAATATTTTATATGTCTCACTTTTTACACCATCTGCCCCATATTGCTTTATTTCTTCTATTCCTTCTTCTAATGTATTATCATTTATATAATTTATTTTAAAAGGAATTGTTTCTAATATATTAGTTTGAAGCTCTACTTCATATTCATTTTCCTCTGATATACCATATATTTCAATTCTTACTATTCCACTGTTAACTGTACTTACTATTTTTATAGGATAATTTCTTGTATTTTTAAAGCAGAAATCTATTGTACCCCAGGATACTGTTGCATCTCTTCCTTCTTTTACATATGATGTTGTAAACCTATGGTTACTTCTATTTGTTATTTCTAAATTAGAATATAAAACTGCATTATATAGTGTAGATGATAGTTGGCAAATTCCACCTCCTATCCCAGGTACTACTTTTCCTCCTGAATATATAGTTGCTTCTTTATATCCTTTTGCTATAGTTCTTTCTCCTACTATTTTATTATAAGAGAATATTTCTCCTGGAAGAACTATAGTCCCATTTACTTTTTCTGATGCTAACTCTAAATTTGTACTTCTATTTTCATTGCTTGCATTATACCTAGTCGTAAATTCTGATAATTTATTTGGAAAAGCTTCTTCTCCTAATTTATCTAAAGTCTTTTCTGGAATTGTTATTTTTAAAGGTATTATATATTCTTCTTTTTCCTCTTCTATTATTTTATTGGCTTCTTCTATGCTTATTCTAAAATCTACTCCGTTTATATGTGCATATACTTTAGTTGGATTTTTTGTTATATATGCATTTTGAGGCTCTTTATATATTTCGTTATGTATTTTTTCTATATTTATTTTTTCTATTTTTTCATTTTTTACTGGAATTTTTATTGTTTTGTTTTCAGTACTTTTTATAGCTTCTTTTATACTATTTTTTATTTTTTCCTTTTCTATTATTAAACCATCATTTCCTTTTTTTATAATCAATTCTTCATTTTCTATATAATAACTACTTTTAACTATTGTTCCTGGTAACTTATTACTAATTTCTTCTATTTTCTTATCTATTTTCTCTTCATTATATACTACTTCTATTGGTAAACTTTTTTGGAATAACATACTAAATAGTATATTGTAATTATCTTTTAAAATATTACCACTTCTTCCTATTTTCAGTGCTTCCTCAATAACGTTTTCTACATTTATTTGTATATTTAAGTCCTCTATATTAATAGTTTCTTCTAAATCTTCATAATAAATAATAATATTTTTTGTTACTGCTTCCTTAACTTTTGATTTAGCTTCTTCTCCGAGTCAAATTTGATACTTCTATCCCTTCTATTTTCACACCATATATAATTTTATTATTTCCCATATTTACTAATGAAAAAATAACAGAAAAAAATAATAAAGTTATACTTATACATAAAAAAGTTATAATTGTAACTTTCTTATTCATTTTTTGAGTTTTACTTATATTTATTCTATCTCGCACAAAAAAGTTCCTCCCTTTATACTACTTTAAAACACTTCTATTTTAATATTAGCATATACTTATTTTTTTTACAATATTACTATTTTTGAATTACTATAATAATAAAAAATTTTCTATAATATAGAATTTTTTATAGACATTTTTTGTTTTTTTTTGTATAATTTCCTTGTAAATAATAGAAAAAGAGGTAATTTTATGTTAGGAAGTATGATTGCTAAAATACGTAAAGATAAAAATATTACAAAAGTTGAACTTGCAAAAAGAACTAAAATTAATATTGGGCATTTGACCCATATTGAAAAAGGCGAAAGAAACCCTAGCCATAAAGCTTTGAGAAATATATGTAAATCTTTAAATGTTCCTTATCAAACTTTAGCCTATATGTATGATAAAGAAATTTCACCAGATGATAAAAGATATAAATTAACTAATCATATTTCTTATAATAGAGTAGTTGCAGTAAATGATATTAGTGACTTTATAGAATGCCCACCTACTATTTCTAATGCTTCTATGGCTTTTAGAATTAAAGATAATTCAATGGAGCCAAAACTTAAAGAAAACTCTTATGCTTTTTTAGAATTAAATGTTCCTTTGGAAAATAGAAACTTTGGACTTTTCAAATTTAATGGTGAACTATTAATAAGAAGATTTATTATTAGACAAGATGCATTAGTTTTGAGGGCAGAAAACAAAGATTTCCCAGAAATTCTTCTTTCTGAGAATGATGATTTTACTATTATTGGTAAAGTTATACCAAATTCTGACTAAATAGTTACATTTATTTACTTTTTTTGATAAAAAGTACTTGAATATTATTTTTTTTAATAATATAATTGTAATTCAAAAGATAAACCTTAAGGAGAGATTATAAAAATGGAATTAGTTAAAAATATATTTTTTAATACAGATAAAATTATAGAAAATTCAAAATTAAAAATATCATATGTAGGCGCATTGTATCAAAATGCGTCTGAGGAAGTATTTTTACACTATGGCTTTGGAGTAAATTGGGACAATATTTCTGATTTAAAAATGGAAAAAACAGAACTTGGATTTCAATGTGAAATAGAAATTATAGAGAGTGATTTATTAAACCTTTGCTTTAGAAATGCAAATAATGAATGGGATAATAATGATGGTAAAAATTATTCATTTACTATTGAAAAAATAGAGAAAGATGAAACTGAAGAAGAAAGTACTGCTTTAATCGTTACAAAAAATTCTGATATGCAAATTCGTAAAGGTTTAAGTAAAACTTATATATGGAGCAAAAAACTAAGAATTGCTGTTTATAAAATAATAAAATTCTTTCCTAAAATAATTTCTGGAAATTATAAGAGAAAAATAATTGAATAAAAATATTTGAAAACTTTTAGCAAATAGCTATTAAAAACATTATTAGTTTTAATAGAGTCATTTTAGAAATGATTGAATTTTCTTTAAATATTATGAAAAAAGGGGCTGTAAAAAAAGTCCCTTTTTATATGTTCCATCCACCATTTATAGATATTACTTGCCCAGTTGTGTATTCATCTTCTATAAGCCATTTAGCGCATTTAGCAATATCTTGAACTTTTCCTATTTTTCCTAGTGGTATTTCTTCTTCTATTTCTACTACCTCTTTATCACTTAAATATTTATTCATATCTGTATCTATTATTCCAGGTGCTATACTATTTACTCGTATTCCTGATGGGCCTAGTTCTTTTGCTAATGCTTTACTCAATGCATCTACTCCTGCTTTTGCTACGCTATAATGTACTTCACAAGAAGCTCCTGTTATTCCCCATATAGATGAAATATTTATAATACATCCTTTTTTATTGTGTATCATATTAGGTGCTACTTCCCTACACATATAGAAAACAGAATTTAAATTTGTACCAATCATATTTTGCCAGTCCTCATCTGTAATATCTGTAAATAATTTTGTTTGAGATATTCCAGCATTATTTACCAATACATCTATATTTTTAAATTTTCGAATAGTAAATTCTACCAAATTCTTTACTTCTTCTCTTTTTGAAACATCTGCCTTAAAAGTTTCCACAGAATATCCTTTACTTGTGAATTCCTCTTTCATTCTTTTTACTATTTCTTCAGATTTGTTATAATTTATAACTACATTATAACCTTCCTTTACTAGCATATCCACTATTGCAGCCCCAATCCCTCTTGATCCACCTGTTACTATTGCAGTTTTTCTCATTTTTTACACCACCTATTCATTTTCGCTATATTTCATTAAATTGTTTATAACTACACTTCTAATAACAAATCCTAAACTAAATATAATAAATAAATATTTTAAATAGTCATACCAATAAGTTGCAACTATTAAAACTAAAGAATAACCTACTATTCTTCCTATATCAAATATGACTTGTATATTCCACAAATAAGTATTCTGATACTTTTCTTCTACTATTTTATTTTTTAATTCATATGTTAATGAATTTCCATTAATATCTGTTATTATTACTCCTATTTGATTTAGAATAATATATATGCAAACCAGTATTACACTAAATCTTATACTAATTGGTATTGTTAATAAAAATATAATAACAGTAGTTGGTATTACTAATTTTCCGAAATTTTTTTTATTAATTATTTTTATACATAATATAGAAAACAATACTCCTATAATATTACTAATACTATTAATTCCCCCTACAACACCTTCATTTGATATTTGAGAATATATAACAACAGTGGTTAATACTCCTACTGGGCCCCAAGTATTAAAACCATCAAAAAAATTTTGTATTAAAGTTTTTGTATATATGCTTCTATTTTTTATTGATTTGAAATATTCTAAAACTTGTATTTTTTCACATTCTATCTTTTCGTTATTAAGAAATAATGAATAAATAAAACATAACATTGTAATTATAAATAATACTACAAAAGCAACAATATATGAATATGTTTCAATTAAAATTCCAAGACATAGTGGTGCTACAATTGATATTAAATTTGCTAATAAACTATCTATTGAAAAATATTTTTTATAGTTATCATTTTTATTTATATTACAAGTTATATTTTCATAAGTTGCATAATAAAGGCTTATAGCAAACGATTGTAATAGTGCAAAAATATAAATATAGTTTACTATATTTTCTCTTAAAATAAGTAATATACTTACTGTTATTAAATTTGCAAATAAAGACAACCTATATAATTTTATTATATTATTAGTATTTAAAAATTTACATATAGCATATCTATATATAAGGTTACTTGCTGAATATATTAGCCAGTATTTTAATACTTCTGCTAAATTTCCGTCTGTAGCATTAAAAAAATAAATACTTAAAAATATGTTTCCAAATACCCTAACTATATCTTTTAAATTATTTAATATAACTAACTTTACCCAGTTTTCTTTCATTTCTTGCTCCTATTTATTTCTACTTTTTCTACCTTTATTTAAATTTGCACCTTTATATGTACTTGTTAATACATGGCAATTAGGACATAATAATATTAAATTTTCTTCTTTATTATTTTTGTAATTGCCATCTATATGTTCTATCTCTAATGGTATTTTATTTGTATATTTATTAATCTCTCCCCCTCCACATCTAGCACATTTACTGTTATATTTATTAAATAAATATGTTTTTATATAAGAAGAAATTTGATATTCTCCTCTCATACCATTATTTTCATTATTTTTCCATTTATTAATATATGTTTTATATTGGTATTCTTTTTGACATTTATTAGAACAGTATTTAGAACGTTTATTTATTGATTTATTGCAATTTATACAATTCATAATAATCACCTTCTAATTTTATTTATTAATATTATTTTTAGGGTACAGTGGTGCCATGGCCTACGAAATATTCTCGCAAACAATGCTACTACATATTTTTACAATTCATTTTTTAAAGCAAAAAACCAAGCAAGTTTTATAACAAGCCTGGTTTTAAGTATGGAGCCACTTGCCCGAATCGAACGGGCGACCTACTGATTCATACTACTATAATTTTCATTACCATATTTTTATGTTTGTAGTCTGGACTTTCTCTTTACCATAGCCTTAAGCTTTAGGTACACCGTATAAAGTCTCTACACTTAGGAATTTCTTCCCTAGCTCGGGATTAACATATATATAAAATATACTTAGTCTTCCCCGAATTAGCGGTGTCCACTTTACCCGTTTCCAGATAAAGGTGCAAAATAGTTCAAAATAGAAATTTCTTTCTATCTATTCCACAAGTCAGTTGCTCTACCATCTGAGCTAAAGTGGCATATAAGGTTTTGGTGACCCCTACGGGAATCGAACCCATGTCTCCGCCGTGAAAGGGCGATGTCTTAACCGCTTGACCAAGGGGCCATAAAATATGGCTAGGATTTAGACTAGTTCTAAATCCTAGTATGGTGAGCCATCGCGGACTCGAACCGCGGACAACTTGATTAAAAGTCAAGTGCTCTACCACCTGAGCTAATGACCCAAGTAAGTTGCATTTATGTGCAACTACTTTTATATATTACTATATTTTTTTTCATTTGTCAACGTATTTTTTAAAATTTGTCAAATTTTCTTTTATTTTTTTGTTTTTTTATATTATAACTTTATTTTTTATTAGTTTTTTACTAATTTACGTTCTTTATTATAAGCCATTTTTTATTATTTATTCCTTTACTGGAATAAAGTTTTCAGCAAATTTATATTTTCCTCTATTCTTAATATATGCATATCCTATTAAACTATATGCTATGGCTCCTATAAAGTTTACAAATAAATCTTTCATCGTGTCTATAATTCCAATATCTAAATATCCATTTTCTATTGTTATAATTGTTCCATCCTTTGAATAAATTTCAGTTTTTTCAATATTATTTATTTTTACAGGAGTATTTTCACCATTTTCATTTAATTCAACAGATGAAATTCTTTGTACTATTCTATCTTTTTGCATATCTAATTTTAGTATATTATCTGCTGCAAATTCATAAAACTCCCATAGTACGCCTATTGTCATTGAAAAACAAAAAGCTACTATTGCAACATATAATGGAGATAATTTAATTTTTTGGCCACTTTGATTTAATAAATCTACTAAAGAAAAACCTATTCCTGCACATATAAATCCATTTAGTGTATGTAACATTGTATCCCAAAAAGGTATAATTCCATAAAAATTATTTATTTCTCCTAATATTGCACTTGAAAAAATAAATAAATATATTATTGTTTCTAATAAACTTGGTATTCCTATTTTTAATTTTTCTGATATAATTGTTGGTATTGTAAAAAGAAATAATGCTAACACACACATTAAAGCATTACTAATATTTCCTAATGCTATTTGAAATATCATACTAATAATAACTAATATTCTTAATAATAAATAAACTATAATTGACTTTTTATTTGTTTCATCATACTTCTTCTTCATCTTTTTTGAAAACTTCCCCATATATTCCTCCATATTATTATTTATATTTATAATATCATATAGCAGAACATATCTGCAACCTAAATTTAAAAATGTTGTTATTCATTGCATTTTTTATTGTATTAAAAGAATGTTTTTTATAATATGTTAATTACTTATAAATCTAAACTATACAGTCCAAACCTTTATTTAATAATATAAAAGGGGCTGGAACAAAAGTGGCTTCGCCATATGGTCAGACTTAGAGTCCACGCCCTATATATTTAACTTAAAATAGCATACTTTCCTAGTATATAAAAAAGTCTGCCAAAAGAGACGAGGGAAATTGACATATCTTTAAAAGATAAAGTGTATCAATTTCCCCGTCCCTTTTGGTACCTTTTGGCAGACTTTTTTACTGCTCTTTTCTGTTAGTTATTATTTATTTAATTTCTCTAATAGCTCCTCTACATCTACTCCATGCACATCACATGCTTCTTCTATTGTTTCTGCTTGTGAAGCTGGGCATCCTAAACAATGCATTCCTATTTCTAATAATATGTCTGCTTTTTCAGGTGCTACTTCTAATATTTCACCTATTGTTGTTGTTCTTTCAAATTTCATTTTTATTTTCCTCCTTTTTATTTAGATGTTGGAAGTCGGTGATCAGATGTCGGAGTTCAAGTAATTTCTTCGAAGAATAGATAAAACATAGCATTTTTTATTTAATCTTTTTTACAATTTTTCTCTGTTGATTTTCGATTTATTTCATTCTACTTTTGACTTTCAATCTCTGTCATTTAACTTCCATCTTCTGGCTTCCAACTTCTGACTTCTTTTCTTTATCACTTTTTGTCGTTTTTTTAGAACCTTTGTCATTTTAACATAAATTTCAAAAAAAGTATAGACATTTTTTTAAAAACATTGTATTATGTTTCCTATAAAGGAGCGTGATGCATATAAATGTACTATTAAATACTTTTTTAATTATCTTTATTATTAATTTTATTATTACTTTTTATTCAATATATACTTTTTTTGAAATTTATATTTTTCATAATTTACAAGGTTCCAAATTAAATATTAAAAAGAATGATATTTCTACTTAAATAAAAAGGATTATATTTTTTGCAAAAAATAAAAAGTTTTATACTTTCTTTCACTTTTACTATTGTATCATTTTTAATAGCTTTCATAATTTTCAATCCTATATTTTATTCTGATACAATAATATTCACTTTTGCAGTTCACCCTTTTAATATTTGCGAGGAACAACCTACTATTTGGAATATTATAAAATTTCTATTTATTTTTGATTATTTATTTTCTAATTTTATTATTTTTTACTCTATTTTTTCAAAAATATTTTCTAAAAAAATAAAACAAAAAATAAATACCCCAAAAAATAATAATGAATTAAACCTAAAAATTGGATACAATTCTTTAAACAATTTTATAAAAATACCAGAAAAAAGTTTATATCAAAATATTTTAGTAACTGGAACTATTGGTACTGGTAAAACTTCAAGTGCTATGTATCCTTTTACTGAACAATTAATTGAATATAAAAGTAACAAAACAGAAGAAAAATTAGGAATGCTTATTTTAGATGTTAAGGGAAATTATTATACTAAAGTAAATGAGCTTACTTCAAAATACAAAAGAGAAAATGATTTAATTATTATAGATTTAAGTGGCAATATAAAATATAACCCATTAGATAAGCCTAATTTAAATGCTTCTGTTTTAGCAGATAGATTAAAAACTATTCTATTGCTATTTTCACCAAATAATAGTGAAGACTTTTGGTTAGATAAAGTATCTCAAATTTTAACAGAAAGTATAAAACTTTGTAGGTTATATAATAAAAATTATGTTACTTTTGAAGAATTGCATAATTTAATATTTTTTAAAGATTATTACTTAGAAAAAGTAGAATTATTAAAAGAATTATTTATAAAAAATACATTTTCTACTGAGCAGATATATAACTTACTTTCTAGTTTAAATTTTTTTGAAAAAGAATATTATTCCTTAGATGATAGAACTATATCTATTTTAAAATCTGAAGTAAGTAGAATTACAAATTTATTTATTTCTGACTATAAAGTAAAAAATACTTTTTGTCCTAGAAAAGAAGACATTAACTTTCTCGGATTTTCAGAAGTTATAGAAAAAGGTAAAATAGTAGTTTTGAATATGAATATTGCAAATTATAAAAATTTATCTAAATTAATAGCAACATATTTAAAATTAGATTTTCAAACTGAAGTAATTTCTAGATTAAATAACCCTAACTTTAATAAAACTAGTAATTTTTTAGATATTTTTAATAATACTTCAAATAGACCAGTTTGTTTTATTAGTGATGAATATCAGGAATATGTTACTTTATCAGATAGCTCATTTTTTGCACAAAGTAGAGAAGCAAAATGCATTAATATTGTATCTACTCAAAGTTATACTTCATTATTAAATACATTAAATAATGAAGCTTCAGTAAAAGTTATAATTCAGAATTTAGTTAATAAATTATGGTTTAGAAATGATGATATTTTTACAATTGAAGAAGCCCAAAAACAAATTGGTAAAGAAGAAAAAAAGAAAATTTCTAAAACAATTTCTGAAAATGCCAAAGAAACAAATTATAATTATTTCTTTAATAATTTTTTATCAAAAAATTCTAATATATCTGAATCAATTAATTCATATTTTCAAACAGATTATATTTACGATATTAATTTTTTCACAAGAAATTTAGAAACCTTTTCGTGCCTAGCATTTTTATCAGATGGCACAAATATTATTAAGCCACAAAAATTAAAATTAATTCCATATTTTAAAGGAGGAAAAACATGAAAAAATCAATTTATTTAATATTAATTTATACTTTAATTTTTATATTTTTTAGCTGTACAGCTTCATATTGTTTAGGAGAACCAAAATTAGTTTCAACCTTAAATAATGCTTTCAAAAAAATAGAAAACTGGCTGTTAAAATTAGCAACCCCAGCTGCCGCAGTAGCAGTAATTACTGGTGCATTTATGAAAAAGTTTAGTTTTGGAGACGAAGAAAGAATTCGTGTAGGAAAAAAATTAATAAAAGGAAGCCTTTTTTCTTATGCATTTATTTTAGTAATTAATTTAGTCTTGTCAGCAATTCAATCTTTATTGACCTAATTAAAATTTGTTTCGTTATAAAGGGCAGACACAAGGCCTGCCCCTACATATTAATTATTATTTAATTTTATATTATTTTTATTTTTTAATGTAGGGGTAGGCCTTGCGTCTACCCTTTACCAATTCATTTTCTATTTGAAAGGAGGTAATATCATAAACACCCAATCCAATATCACAGAAACCATCATAAATACAATAAACACCATCTTTAGCAATCTATTTTCTTCAATAGATAACAATATCTACTCTATTTTAGACAAATTAACCTTTATAGATACCGATATAATAAACAATTCCATTATGGATAAATTATTAGGTTCTAATTTATCCAATAGTCTACTCGCAATAACAAACGCATTACTATTTGGTTTTGCAATTTATTATTGTATTAAATTATTATACTCACATTTTACATATACCCAAATAGAAAAGCCATATCAATTCATTTTTAGACTTTTAATATTTGCAATATGCATAAATTCTTCATATTTTATTTGCGAACAAATATTAAACATTAATTATTTAATATCAGGATCAATAAAAGAAATTGGAAAAAATATTTTTCATACAGATATTTGTTTTAATAATTTAATATTAAATTTAAATTCAATTATTAGTATAGAACAAGATTCATTTAATATTTTCAGTGTTGATGGAATTCTTAAAGGTTTTATTTCTTTCGGCTTATTTAATTTAGTATTTTCATATTCATTAAGATACATTATGGTTAAAGTTTTTATACTAATTTCCCCTTTTGCATTTTTAACCTTAACAAATTATTCCACAATCTGGTTCTTCAAAAGCTGGCTTAGAAACTTTATAGGTCTATTATTATTACAATCCCTAATTGCATTTATTTTATTAATAGTTTTTTCAATAGATTATAACTCTACTGATTTATTTTCAAAGTTCCTATATATAGGAGGAATTTATGCCTTAACCAGAGCTAATACCTATATTAGAGAATTAATAGGTGGAATTTCTACAGATATATCAAATGCATTTGGTAGTATAAAAGGTTTTATAAAATAATTAATTATTAAATATTTTATAAATTATTTTTATTTAATTATTTTCAATATTTATTATAGAAAGGATATTTTTATATGAAATTTATTTTCCCACAAAATTATAATTTTAAAATAAAATTATTAGGTTTTATAGATTACCCTGTTGCTATTTTTAATATTATTTTATGGATTATTATTTATTTTTTTATTAATTTAATTTTCAAAGATTTATATATAAAAATAATTATATTCATCTCAATTGCCTTTCCTGTTCTTTTAATAAGCATTATTGGATTTAATCACGAAAATATTATTTATGTTATTTATTATATTTTTAAATTCATGAAAAATAGACGTGTTTATTTATATAGAAAGAAATAAACAACGTAGTAACTATTTAAAATAAAAAAATGAAAGGAGTATTAGTTTGAAAGAAAAATTTATAAAAATAAAACCAAAATAACAGAAAAAGGGCAT
>CAOJVB010000026.1 GCA_948444845.1 uncultured Clostridiaceae bacterium
GAACTTTTCATAAATTAATTTTATAGGGTGATCATATCATAAGTTATTCATAATTTTTTTTATTTAGTACTTGCTTTTTATATTTTATTGTGTTACTATATTATTATGTTATATACTACCTAGGAGGTGAATTTCTTAACTAATTGTTAAGAAAATAAATTATGAATAAATTTTTGCAAAACATGAAGTCAGGTTTTGATAATATAAAAGAATTAATTGGAATTTTAATAAATGATGAAGCTGATACAGCGGGTTATGATATATATATGAATAGTAATGACAAAGATCTTGCAAAAACAGCTATGCTTTTACAAAGTTTAGAGTATGAGCAAGAGGAAAAAAGATTTTCATTATTTAAACCTAAAGAAATTAAAAAAACAGTAAAAAAAAATTATAAAAGTATAGATCCACCTACCACATCAAAAATAGTTCCAAAAGATACTCAGATAAAAGGATTGGAGCCTGATAAGTAAAATGGATAAATGTACTCATACATTTATCCGTTTTATTTTTATATTATATAAAAACACTCTATTTTAAGTTAGTACTATATTTAAATTTTTATACAATTTGTACACTTTCTTTATTTCTATTTTCACTAAAGTCTATACATATTCCTTCATTTAATATAATTACATATTTATAGCTTTCATTATATTCTGCTTTTAATGTGTATATTGCATTATTAATTTTCTCAAACTCTTGCTTTTCTATTTCTTCATCATTTATTTCTATTATTTGTATATTTGATAATGTAACATTATTGTTTTCTTGTATTTGAGACAATATTTTAAATTGTACATCTGCATTTTGTACATCTATTATATAGTCTTCATGTGCTATTTCTGTTTTTGCTGTATACTTTTTTTTAGGTAAATTACTTACTGTATCTGAGTATAATCCTATTTCAAATTCTTGTGAATTTGAAATACATTTATAGTCAAACGAAATTACATATTTTTTATTTTGCAATACATTAAATGAATATGCTGGTGAACTTGTAGATAATGTAACTATACTTGCAATTTTATTTTCTACTATATTTCCACTATATAGTTTTATATCGTTTCCATCAAAATTTTTAATCGCCTCATTAAATTCAAACTTATATAAAATATTTCCTTCATCATTTATTGTATGGGTTATATTGCATGTTGGGCCTTCCCTATCTTTAGAAATAAGCTCATCATATATTTGATCAACTCTTTTCACATCTTTACCATATATTTGTTGCAACCTTATATTACTTTTTAGCCCGCGATTTTCTCATTGTTGTAACTGTTAAATATGCTCCAAGTAAAATTACTACAAATGTTAAAATTGTTATAAATACTAATACTGTTACTGCTCCTCTTTCCTCTTTTAATATTTCTTTATATTTATTTTTCACTTTTGTTAAAACCTTTCTTTGTAGCAAATTATTTGCCACACTTTTTTATTTATTCTATATTAATTTATTTTTATTTTCAATACTTTTTACTAATTCAATTCTTTTATTCCTTAATAACTCTCCTATTTGTTTTTCATCTTTTACATTATACTTTTCTTTTATATAATTTCCATTTATTTTTTCTAAAATTTCCTTTCCTATTACATCAAATCTTATATCATCTGGTGGAGTTTCTCCCCTCCACTTATCACACATTACAACTATTTTCATTCCATCTAGTCCAAGCATAGATTTACTTACCCTTGTAATAAAATCAACTTGTTTTGCTGGAGTCATTTTATTAAAAATTCCTCCTCTCATATGTTCTTTTGCAGACATTTTTCCACATTTAATCCATGCTTTTGGCACTCCTATTCTATTTCCTAAATTTTCTACTAATTTTACCCCTTTTTCATCATGACCATAATGATGTGGTAGCATATCTTTTGGTGTAACACCTTTTCCTAAATCATGTACTAGTGCTGAAAACCTTATTTTTATATCACTAGTTAGTTCTGTAGCATGGTCTACAACTATCATTGTATGGTTATAACTATCTCCTTCTGGATGGTATTTTTCTGGTTGAATACTTCCTATTAAATCATATATTTCTTTAAAATGAACATCTAATACATTGGCTTTTCTTAATACATCAAAAAATTTCGAAGGTTTCTTTGTTTCTAGTGCTTTTCTAAATTCTGTGAATACTCTTTCTTTTGATAAGGTATTTAATTCACCCTTTAAATCCTTCATCATATCTATTGTATTGCCCTCTACATCAAAATCTAAACTTGCTGCAAACCTTGCTACTCTATAAACTCTTAATGGGTCTTCCATAAATGAATTAGAAGTTGCTTTTATTTTCTTATTTTCTATATCTTTTGTTCCATTAAATGGATCTATTAATTTACCTGTTAGAACTTCCTCAGCAATTGAATTAATAGTTATATCTCGCCTTTTCAAATCTTCTTCAATTGTTATATCCCTTCTAGTTTCTATGTCAAATTGTTTATGACCTTTTCCAGTCTTTTTTTCTTTTCTCGCCATTGCAAACTCTTTTTTATCAATATCATATACTCCAAAAAATTTTCCACGAAGATGTGCTTCTGGGAAAATACTTTCAAACTCTTCCGAAGTTATTCCTGTTACACAATAATCTTCATCATGAACTTCTTTACCAAGCAATTTATCTCTAACAGCCCCTCCAACTAAATATAGATTTCCACCATTTTCCTTTATCTTATTAGCAATTTCAAAAATTTCCATAAATTTATTCCTCTCTTTTCAATATTGTACCACAATATTCTAATTTTTACTAAAAGGGACGTCCTTTTTTGAAAAAAATTTACAAAAAGGGACACCCCTTTTATTCTACAAAAGTTTAAAGCCTGTCCCTTTTGGTAAAAATTTGTGAAAAAAGGTCGTCCCTTTTAGTAAATTTTGGTGATTTTAGTCTAACTTTTTTCCTTGACTTTTAGCGGTTTTAGGCATATACTCTATCTATCTTTATAGAAAGGAATTATGATATATGGATAATATTATTGAAATTAGATGGCATGGTAGGGGTGGACAAGGTGCAAAAACTGCTTCTTTGCTTCTTGCTGATGCTGCTTTTAATACAGGTAAGTATATTCAAGGTTTTCCTGAATATGGACCTGAAAGAATGGGTGCTCCTATTACTGCTTATAACAGAATAAGTACTTCACCTATCAGGCTTCATAGTAACATTTATGAGCCTGACTATGTTGTAGTTGTTGATGATACTTTATTAGAATCAGTAGATGTTACTGCTGGTTTAAAAGAAACTGGTGCAATTATTATTAATACAACAAAGGATATAGAAAGTATTAAGTCTTTACTTAAAGGTTATAAAGGGAAAATTTATACTATTGATGCAAGGAAAATTTCTGAGGAAGCTTTAGGAAAGTACTTTCCAAATACTCCAATGCTTGCAGCTATTGTAAAAGTTTCAAATATAATGACTGAAGAAGAATTTTTAAATGATATGAAAAGTTCTTTTAAGCATAAATTTGCTAAAAAGCCTGATGTTATTGAAGGAAATATGAAAGCTTTAGAAATGGCCTTATCAGAAGTTCAAAGTTAGAAGTTGAGATTTTTAGAACGCACCCTAAAATCTCATGCATAAAAATGGAGTTTGATAATTTTACTGTTAGCTTTAAAGTATAAAAACAATAAATAGAAGGAGTGTCCCCTGCGTTCCGAATTCGGAACGCAAAGGAACGTCCCTAGCGTGCGGAAAGGAGAGTTTATATATGACTAAAATTAATAAAGAATCGCCTTGGCAAGATTTAACGCCTGGTGGAACTATGTATGAATCTGGAAATTCTTTACAATTTAAAACTGGTGATTGGAGAAGTGTTAAACCTATTTATATAGAAGAAAAATGTAAACAATGTGGTTTGTGCTTTCCTGTTTGCCCAGAAAATGCTATTCCAGTTAATAAAGAACAAAAAAGAGAAGATTTTAATTATGACTATTGCAAGGGTTGCGGTATTTGTGCCAATGTTTGCCCTTTTAATGCTATAGAAATGAAAGAAGAATAATTAATGGATTTTGGACGGAAATTTTGTCACATATAAAGGTGTGTCCCTTTTGACAACAAAAAAATTGTCAAAAAGCTCCGTCCCCATTGACAATTTGAAAGGAGATAAAAAAATTATGAGTATTAGAGAACGTTTAAGTGGCAATGAAGCCTCTGCTATTGCTATGAAACAGATTAACCCTGATGTTGTTGCCGCTTTTCCTATTACACCTTCTACTGAAATACCACAGTATTTTTCTACTTTTGTAAGCAATGGTGTAGTTGATACTGAATTTGTTGCAGTTGAAAGTGAACATAGCGCTATGAGTGCTTGCATAGGTGCCGAGGCAGCAGGCCGGAAGAGCCATGACAGCAACTTCTTCTAATGGCTTAGCTTTAATGTGGGAAATGATTCAAATAGCTTCTTCACTAAGACTTCCTATTGTTATGCCTTTAGTAAACCGCGCTATTTCAGGTCCACTAAATATACATTGCGATCATTCTGACGCAATGGCTATTAGAGATAGTGGTTGGATTATGCTATTTTCTGAAAACAATCAAGAAGCATATGATAATTTACTTATGGCTCATAGAATTGGAGAACATAAAGATGTTATGCTTCCAGTAACAGTATGTCAAGATGGTTTTATAACATCTCATTCAATTGAAAATATTGAGTTATTAGAAGATGATGCTGTTAGAAAATTCGTTGGTGAATATACACCTGAACATTATTTATTAAACAGTAATGAGCCTATTAGTGTCGGTCCTATGGATTTACAAGCATATTTATTTGAGCATAAATACCAAGAGGCAAATGCAATGAGAAATGCTAAGAATGTCATTTTGAAAGTTTCTAAAGAGTTTGAAAAATTAACTGGTAGAAGTTATTCTTTATTTGAAAAATATAAATTAGAAGATAGCGAAATTGCTATTGTATGTATGAATTCTACTGCTGGAACTACTAAAGTTGTTGTAGATGAATTGAGAAATAAAGGAATTAAAGCAGGATTATTAAAAATAAGAGTATATAGACCATTCCCTGCTGAAGAAATTGCAAAAGCACTTTCAAATGTAAAAGCCTTAGCTGTACTTGACAGAGCAGATTCTCTAAATGCTTGTGGAGGAGCATTATTTACAGATGTGACTTCTGGTATGTTTGTAAATAATGTACATGTACCTACTGTTAATTACATTTATGGCATTGGTGGTAGAGATACAACTGCTAAAGATATTGAAGGCGTTTATAATGATTTAATGGAAATTGTTAAAACTGGAAAAGTTGATGAACCTTATAGATATTTTGGATTAAAAAAATAGAATTTAGAAAGGATTTGATTAATAATGGCTTATAATTTAAAAGAAATAGTTGCAAATAAACCACCTGTATTTGTTTCAGGTCATAGAATGTGTGCTGGTTGTGGTGCTCCTGTGGTTAGCAGAATGATTATGAGAGCTTTAAAAGAGGGTGACCATGCTGTAGTTTCTAATGCTACTGGTTGTATGGAAGTTTCTACTTGTATTTATCCTTATAATTCATGGGATTGTTCTTATATTCATACTGCCTTTGAATGTGCTGCTGCTACATGCTCTGGTACAGAGGCTGCATACAAGGCTTTAAAAAGAAAAGGTAAAATACCAGAAAATGAACATACTAAATTCATAACTTTTGGTGGAGATGGTGGAACTTATGATATTGGTCTTCAAAGTTTATCAGGAGCTATGGAAAGAGGTCATGATATGACATATGTATGTTATGATAATGGTGCATATATGAACACTGGTATTCAACGTTCTTCTGCAACACCACACTTTGCTGATACTACAACTTCTCCTGCTGGCGAAGTTATACCTGGCAAAATGCAAGTAAGAAAAGATTTAACTCAAATTATGGCTTCACATCATATACCATATGTTGCGCAAACAGCTGCTATTATGAATTTTAAAGATTTATATGAAAAAGCTGAAAAAGCAATTTATACAGAAGGTCCAACATTTTTAAATGTACTTGCTCCATGCCCTAGAGGTTGGGGCTACCCTACTGATGAGCTTATGAAAATAAATAAACTTGCTGTAGATACCTGTTATTGGCCTCTTTATGAAGTGGTAAATGGTAAATATAAAATAACTTATAAACCCACTAAAAAGTTACCTATTGAGGAATTTTTAAGACCTCAAAGACGTTTTAAGCATATGTTTAAACCTGGTAATGAATGGATGATTGAAGAATTTCAAAAAGAAGTGGATAATAGGTGGGAAGAGCTGTTGGCTCTTGAAGCTATGTCGGAGCAGAATTTAGTGAATAATGAATGATAAATAGTGAATAGTGAATAATTTTTGTTTAAACATATAATTATTTGCTATTTTTTTATAAAACTAAAAATAAGATTTGCATTTCTGTTTTGATTTTGATAATTTTTAATAGTAATTAATATTACTTCAAATAGTCGCTATTCATTATTTTTTATTCTTCAATTAATATTTTCTATTTATATATTAAAATAAATTTATTTATGTCTTCTATAAAATAGAACTTTTCTATTTTATAGAACAAAAGTGGATTGCTACGCTGACGGGCAGTGCTCGCCCTACGTTTTAACTTAAAATAGAGTACTTTCCTAGTATAGCAAAAACACCAACCTAAATTTAAGTTGGTGTTTTTGCTACTTAGGCAAGTTTCCCTGCAATCATCTTGTCAACTTTTGTCTGTTGACTTTCTTCTTTGCAAATTCCCATTGCTAAAACAATTTCGTCTGCCCTCGCCTGCACATTTTGTGGACTTCTCTGCATTATCTCATCTACCAGTCTCTGTTGTTCGTTCATAAGGTGTTCTCTTTTTTCCATATGAAGTCTCCCTTCTTTATTAAGCATTTTAGCGTTTCATATGTTTATTATATCATACGATTTTACATAATTCAATATTTTTTTGACTTTTTAACCTGTTTTACTCATTATTTCCTTTTTCATCTTTAATATTATCTTCTTTTCCAACCTCGATATATAACTTTGTGATATTCCGTAGCATGTCGGCTACTTCTTTTTGGGTTTTTTCGTCTCCGCTTATGAAGCCAAAACGTAGTTCCATTATGTTTCTTTCTCTACTGTTTAGCCTTTCTATTGAGGCTTTTAATAGCTGTTTATCTACTTCATCTTCTATTCTTCTTGAGGTTATGTCTGGGTCTGTTCCTAGTATATCTGACAGCAGTAGTTCATTTCCATCCCCATCTTGATTTAGTGGTTCGTCTATTGAGACTTCTCCTTTTATTCTGTTACTTCTTCTTAAATACATTAGTATCTCATTTTCTATACATCTTGAGGCATATGTGGCAAGTTTTATGTTTTTGTCTGTATTAAAGGTGTTTACTCCTTTCATTAAGCCTATTGTTCCTATTGATATTAAGTCTTCTAAACCTACTCCTGTGTTTTCAAATTTTTTTGCTATATATACAACTAATCTTAAATTTCTTTCTACTAATTTCTGCCTTGTTTCTAACTTTCCTTCTGCTAGTTCTATAAGCAATGTTTCCTCTTCTTCTGGTGTTAATGGTGGTGGAAGATTACTACTTCCACCTATATAGTATATAGGCATATTTTCTATTTCTTCATCATCTAAAAATTTTGCATATATTGTATTAACACTATTTACTAGTACTTGTAATAAATTCATTTCCCTTACTCCCTTCTAATATTTCTAGTCCTAGTAGAGCATTATATTTATCTTTTTTGCTTAACTTTTTGTCATATATTCCTATTATTACATTTTTCAATTCTTCTTCATTTGCATCTATATATGTTATTACTTTACTTGCTTTAAATCCTAATAGTAATCCATTTTGCTTTCCTAATGATGTAAATGGTATTACTCTAAATTTTGATATGTACTCTACAAATTCTTCTTCATAAATTTCATTTTCTCTAATATCACCTCCTACTATTTGTTCTAAATTATCTAGTATTTTACATGGAATTATTTCATATAAAATATCTTTTTCAACTACTATTACAGGCATTCTTGTTATAGGGTCTTTAAGTAAATTTCCTGTATCTATCATTGCCTTTGCATTTATACTTTTTTCTCCGAAAAATACTTTAATTTCACAAAACATATCATTTTTGCTTAGTCTATATTTAACTATTTTAAAAGCTATAACTGTTATTGTAAAACCTACTATTCCGCCTAGTAATGCTATTTTTAGTGGATATGTTCCTATAAATGTACCATTTTTCATTAATATGTCTTGTGGCTTTACAAAATATAATAGTGCAAAACTACAGCCTCCAAATACAAATGATGTTAAATAAAAAATTATTATTTGCTTTGTAAGTAGCTTTATATTTCTTGGGTTATATGCTATATATACCATTACAATTGAAAGTAGTATTTTGGCTATTATATTAGAATAAATTTGGAGTACATTAGTATATGCAAGTATTGAATAAATTCCTCCTAATAACGCTGATATTATTAGCCTTATATGTTTTAACTTAATTTTTAGTATATAACCTGTTCCAAATAATATTATATAGTTCATACATAGGTTTTCTATTAATACTACATCTAAATAAATAGTCAATGCAACCTCCAACTTCCAATTTCTATTGCTACTTAGTATACCTCTTTTATTTTTAATTTTCTGTCATTTCTTGGGTGCAAAAAAAAGAAATAATCTACTTTTTTTCTGATTTTTAGATTATTTCTTTTCTATTTTTATTTATTTTGTTTTTTTATTTTTGTTTTTGACTTTTTTCTTTTATTTTATTCCTTTATTTTTGTTTCTTAAAAATGATGGAATGTCTAAGTCGCTTGCCCCTGAGTTTGCATTGTCTATTGGGGCTGGTATTGAATTTATTTTTTCTCCCCATGCTCTATCTACTATACTGCTTACATTTGATGCTGTTACTGTTCCTGCTTCTTTTTCGAACCCTGTTGCTATTACTGTTATTACTATGTCGTCATCTAGGCTTTCATCTATTACTGCTCCAAATATAATGTTTGCTTCTGGGTCTACACTTCTTTGTACTAGTTCTGCTGCTGTGTTTACTTCGTGTAATCCTAAGTTTGCTCCACCTGTAATATTTATAATAACTCCTCTTGCTCCTTCTATTGAGCTTTCTAGTAATGGGTTTTGTACTGCTTGTTTTGCTGCATCTTCTGCTCTGCTTTCTCCTGATGCTCTACCTATTCCCATGTGTGCTATTCCTGTATTTAACATTATTGTTTTAACATCTGCAAAGTCTAAGTTTACTAAACCTGGTACTGCAATTAGGTCTGATATACCTTGTACACCTTGTCTTAATACATCATCTGCCATTTTGAATGCTTCTACTATTGATGTTTTTCTATCTATTATTTGTAATAATTTATCGTTTGGTATTACTACTAATGTGTCTACTTTTCCTTTTAAGCTCTCTACTCCTCTGTCTGCTTGTGATAAACGTTTTTTACCTTCAAATGTGAATGGTTTTGTAACAACACCTATTGTTAATATTCCCATTTCTTTTGCACATGCTGCTACTATTGGTGCTGCACCTGTTCCTGTTCCTCCACCCATTCCAGCTGTAACAAATACCATGTCTGCTCCACGTAAAGCTTCTTGTATTTCTGCTTTGCTTTCTTCTGCTGCTTGTGCTCCTATATCTGGGTTCGCTCCTGCTCCTAGTCCTCTTGTTATTTTTTCACCTATTTGAATTTTAGAACCTGCTTTTGATAATACTAAGGCTTGTCTATCTGTATTTATTGCTATAAATTCTACTCCTTTTATTCCTGAGTCTACCATTCTATTTACAGCATTATTTCCTGCTCCTCCTACTCCTATTACTTTTATTGTTGCTGTTCCATCCAACATTATATTCTCTTCTGCCCCATCTACGTACATTATAATTTCCTCCTTTATATTTTAGAGGTTGGAAGTTGGAAGTTGGATTTTTAGCAAATTCTTCGAAAAAATTACTAATTTCTAACTTCTACTTCTAACTTCTAACTCCTTGTTTTTTTATTTTTTAATCAATAACTACTTGGATATTAGTCATTAAATATTTTCAGTTTTATATACATACATAATATATCTTTCCAACTTCCAATCTCTAACTTCCAACTTCCATCTATGAATAAAAAAACTCTTTAATTCTTTCAAATATTGTTTGCAAAATATTTTCTTTTGAGTTTGAATCTATACTACTCGATACTGATTTTGCATATGGTCTTGATGCTATATACCTAACTAATGAATATGCTGTTCTATATTCTGCTCTTGCTGTACTTATTAGCCTTCCTGTTGCTATTTTCACTGGAATATTTAGTATTACTTTTCCTGCAACATCACTTTTGTTTATATTTGCCATTCCTTGACCTGTTATTACTACATTATTTATTTTTTGCTTTATTCCTTGTGATGTTATATCTTTATTTATTAGAGAAAATATCTCTTCTATTCTTGCTTCTATAATTTCTATTAGTTCTGAACTTTTTATTGCTCTTGTTTTACTATCTCCCCTATATGTATTTAGTATTATTTCATTGTCATTATCTATGTATGATTTCATAGCTAAACCATATTGTTTTTTTAGTTTTTCTGCCTCTTCTTCTGATATGTTTAATACTAATGCAATATCTGATGTTATATTTCTTCCTCCTAATGGAATTGTATTTGTGTATATAAATCCATTTGATTCGAATACCCCTATCTCTGTATTTCCTGCTCCTATATCTAATAACATTATATTATCTGTTAGTTCATTATTATCTAACATTAAATTTCTTTCTGCAAGAGTTATTGGAACAAATCCATCTATTTCTAATCCTGCTTTTCTAAATATTGCTGTTAATTGCTTTATATAGTCTTTTTCTGCAAGTATTACTTGTGCATCTAATCTAAAGTTTGAACTTAGGTTTCCTACTGGGTCTGCTACAATTTTACCATCTTCTAATACGAATTTATCTAGTACAATATCAATCATTACTTTTCCTTCTGGTATTTCTACATCTTTTACTTGCATTATTCCAGATGAAACATCTTTTACTGATATTCCTGAATATTTATCTTTTGCTTCTTTTACAATACTATTTTGCACTATTGTTACATGTTTTCCAGGAATTGTTACATATGAAGAGTTTATTTTTAGCTCTGTTTCCTTTTCTGCTTCTTCAATTACTTTTGATATAGAAAGTGCTATTTCGTCTTCGTCTATTATCTTAGTTTTTTTAATTCCATTACATTTGTGCGTAGTATTGTAAATAACTTCAATTTGATTAAAGTTATTGACTTCGCCAACTACTAAACTTACTTTAGAAGTTCCGATGTCAATTCCTACAATAATATCACCTATAGCCAAAGTAATTCCTCCATCTTTTTTAGTATATTTTATTTATTACATAGAATATTATATTTCACAAAAAAAGTCAATAGAAAATGTTATATTTTTGTAATATTTTCGTAACCTTTTTGTAATAATGTTTTATTTTGTATTCTTATGTAAATTATATAACTTTTTCTATTGATTAAATATGCGACAAGCTATTTCTTCGAAGTTCGGGTCGCCGAAGACAACGACCCATACAATTTAATTTTTTATCTTATTTTCTATTTTCTTTATTAGCTTGCTTTATTGTTTTTTCTGCCTTTGCTATTATTTTTCTTGTTGTTATTTTTTCTACGTAATATCTACGTATCTTTCCTAAGTTGTCAAACATTCTCCATACAAATACTACTAATGCTGCTAAATATATGTCTAAATTTAATTTTTGGCCTAAATATGTAAGTGCCATTGCTAATATTGCATTTACAAAGAATCCTGAAAGAAATATTTTCATATCAAAGTTCTTTTTTAATGTTGAAGTTATTCCTCCAAATACTGAGTCTAGCGCTGCTATTATTGCTATTGCTAAGTAGCCTGAATATGTGTATGAGATTGTTGGCATATTTACTCCTATTAATGCACCTATTATGCACCCTACTATAATTGCTATAAAAATCATTATCTTGCCTCCTTTGCATATTTGAATTCCATTAAATTATTTCCACCACTATATGCTAATATTTTTATATTCTTTTCTAATGTCATATTTATTGTTTTTCCATGGCTTGTGTATTTATCTATATATCCACTATTTTTCAAACTAAGTGCACTTGATAAATATTTTTGATTTCCTATTGCTTTTACTATGTATGGTGATGTAACTCTTTGTGTATTTATTAATATTGTTTCATCTACATTTACTATTTCTGACATATTTACTATTCTTTTATCATTTATTGAAATGGCTTCTGCTCCTGCTAACCTTAACTCATTTACTAATTTTAGTAAATCTGTATCTTCTATTTGTGTATTCTCGTTGTCTATTAAATTTATTATTACGCCTTCTCCTGTTACATCAGTTTTTCCTACTAATTTGTTTGTTTGAAGTAATTCTGCATCTAATAAATTATTTGTTTCTTCTACTGATGCTGCTTTATTTTTATATTCTTCTATTTTTACTCTTGTTTCTTCTACCTTTTGATTTGCTTCTTCATATTTTGATTTCCAATTAGCAAGCATTTCTCGTAATTCTTCTTCTCTTGCTGTTTCTATTCCTGTAATATCTGTTTCTTCTACTGTTTTAAATTGCGCAAACATAACTGATATTAGTAATATACATACTAAACCTATTGTTATAGACATTACTATTTTTTCTTTATTCACTGTTTTTCACCCCTATTTTATGTATTTAGCTGATATAACTCCTGTGTATTTTGAAATTTTTACATTGTCTGATTTTTTTATTGATACTCCTATTCCTCCGTAATTTTCCATAAAGTATAAATATCCACCTGCCCTTACTAAGGCTGATTCCATTCTTTCTGGAAACCCTATAGCTTTTATTACAAATGGTGAGCTTATCTTTTCATCATCTATTTTTATTACATTTCCTATACAATTAATTGATGTATTTGCTGTAATTCTTTGGTCATTAATGCTAATTGCTTCTGCTCCTGCATTTTTAAGCTCATTTACTATTGCTCTTAAGTCTTGTTCGTGTACAATATGTTCTGATATATCATCAAATATTCCTATATTCTCTTTAGTAACATTTGGGTCGTCTTTTATTGTTAGTTCTATTCCTTTTCCTTCTAAGTCCGTAAGCCCTAGTAAATTATTGTTTAGCTTTATTTCTGCTTCTTTTATAGATGAAGATGTATCATTTTTTGCTCCTTCTTCTCTTATTGTAGCTAATTCTTTTTCCATATTTGTTAAATTTCTAGTTTCTGTTTCATATTTTTCTTTCCATTTTAAAACTTCATCTTTCAAATTGTCTTGAGAAAAGTTTTCTGTTCCTACTATACTTGTCCTTTTTATTGTTTTTATTTGTACAGTTATTGCTATACTTAATAATAAACATACTGATGCTAATACTATAGCTATTTTCTTTTTATTTATCATATTTTCACTTCCTTTTATACATTTTGTCTAAATACAGGGTTATTATCTTTTAAGTCAATATTTACAAATATTTGTCCTGCTATTCCTTTTTCTTTTTCTATTATTGATTTTATACTTAATATTTTTGTGTTTAAGTCTGTTTCATCTCCTAAATATGCTACTTTTTGTTCAGTTTCGAATAATATTTTATAGTTATCCTTATTTTCTATATCTATTCTTGTTATTAACCTTGCTATTTCATTATTGGCTGCTACTTCCATTATTTTTATTACTGTAGACATCTTCTCTAAATCATTTTTTGTAAGCCTACTTCCTGGTACAAATTCTTCTACATTTGTTTCTGTTCCTTGAATAATTGGAACTTCTAACTTTTGTGTCGATATTTCTAATATATAGCCTTGATTATTTACATATACATATCCATTTCCATATTCTATCATAAATGCTGTCTTTCTTTCTTCTACTTTTATTATTACTGTTGATGGAAGACTTCTTTTTATTTCTACATTTTTTATATATGGATTTTCTAATATGTTCTTTTTTGATTTTTTCATATTTGTTTTATATGTATTTTGTTCTATGTTTATTTTTGATAAACTTATTATTTCATCTTTTGTAATTTTCCCATTTCCTTCTACTATTATTTCTTTTATATTGAAAAGTGGTGATGTCATTGCTAATACTATTATTGCTACTGTACTTATACTTAAAAAACTATATTTTGCTATTTTTAAATTTCTTTTTATTTTTCTTTTTTGTATTTCTGCTTCTTTTTTAGTTGTTACTTTTTTTGCTTTTTTAGTATTTTTACTTTTTTTCTTTTTATTTTTAGGTTGCTTCTTTTTGTTTGTTGTTTGTTGATTTTTTGTTTTCTTATTTACATTTTTATCCTTATCTTTATTTTCTATTTTGGGTAACCCTATTACTATTTCATTATTTAAGTCAATCTTTCCATTTTCTTCTTTATTTTTTACATTACTATTTTTTTTAGCTGGTTTCTTTTTGGGTTTAACCTTTTTTACTTTCTTTTTTTCTTCATTATCCTCTGCATTAAAATTATATAAATTTAAGTTAGTTATTTCTTTTGCTTTTTTCACCACTTTTCACCTTCTTTCTTATGTATTCTTTATATATATTTTCGCTCCTAAATTTTGTAATTTCATATCTAATTTTTCATATCCTCTTAATATATATTCTATATTTTCTACTATTGTAGTTCCTTTTGCTGCTAAGGCTGCTGTAACTAATGCTGCTCCTCCTCTCAAGTCTGTACTATTAACTACTGCTCCATTTAGTCTTCTTACACCTTTTATAACTGCTGTTTTTCCTTCTATTGTGATTTTAGCCCCCATTCTTTTTAGTTCATTCATATATTTATATCTGTTTTCAAAAATATTTTCTACTATTATTGATGTTCCTTTTGCTGTTGTTAGTAGTGAACCAAATATTGATTGCATATCTGTTGGAAAACCTGGGTATGGCATTGTTTTTATATCTACTGCTTTTAATCTTGCTCCAGCATCTATTTTTATAGAGTTGCTTTCGGTTTCTATTTTTGCTCCGCATTTCTGTTAGTTTTTCTATTATTGGAGTAATATGTTCATAATTAGTATTCATTAATTGTATTTTACTATTTGTAACTGCTGCCATACATAGGTATGTTCCTGTTTCTATTCTATCTGGCATTACTTTATAGCCTACATCTTTTAATCTATTTACTCCTATTATTTTTATTTGGTTTGTTCCTGCTCCTTCTATTTTAGCTCCCATTTTGTTTAAAAAGTTTGCCAAGTCTTCAATTTCTGGTTCCATTGCTGCGTTTGAAATTGTTGTAATCCCTTCTGCCATAACGGTTGCAAGTATTATATTTTCTGTTGCCCCTACACTTGGAAAATCTAAGTGTATATCTGCCCCTATTATTTTATCACATGTACACCTAATAAATCCAGCATTTTCTTCAATATTTATTCCTAATTTTCTAAAAGCTTTTAAATGTAGGTCTATAGGTCTTGCTCCAATGTCACATCCACCCGGATATGAAAATGTTGCTTCTTTAAACCTTCCTATTAATGCACCTGCCATTATAACTGTTGAACGCATTTGCCTCATTAAGTCTTCTGGTATTTCTGTTTTATTCATTTCTTTTGTATTAATTTCTATTTTTCCACTATTCTTTTTTACTTTTGCACCTAAAAGTCCTAAAATTTTTAATGTTATTTGTGTATCATGAATATTTGGTACATTATATAATTTTGTGGTTCTTCCACTTAATATACTGCCTGCTATTATTGGAAGTGAAGCATTTTTTGAACCTGATATTGGCACAGTTCCTTCTAGCTTCTTACCTCCTTCTATTATGTAACTAAGCATTTTTATTTCCCCTTTCTTTTTACTTTTTGCTATATATTATGTTGAATGTAAAAAGTTGGTGAAAAAATGCCTTCTTTTCCTTGACCTTTTAAAATGTTCATATATAATATATAAAAAGGAGATGAATTATATATGGTAAGAGATGATTTAGGTATAATTGTACTAGAAAATGCAAAAGAATTTGGAGAAAAGTTACAAAAAAATTTAAACAAAATTAGAAATAATGATGAAAATTATATTATTCCTATAACTAGTAGTAGATTTAATAATGGTGAAGGTAAAGTAATTATTGGAAGTTCTGTTAGAGAAAAAGATTTATACATTTTATGTGATGTTGGTAATTACAGTATTAGCTATAAAATGCATGGAAAAGAACATGAAATGTCTCCTGATGAACATTTTCAAGATATTAAAAGGGTTATATCTGCAACTAGTGGTCATGCCTGTAAAATAACTGTTGTAATGCCTTTACTATATCAAGCTAGACAGCATAAAAGAAGAGGTAGAGAATCTTTAGATTGTGCTATTGCACTTCAAGAATTAGAAAGATTAGGAGTTAATAATATTATTACTTTTGATGCTCATGACCCTAATATTTCAAATGCAATTCCTAAGCTTCCTTTCGAAAGCTTTTACCCTACTCATACAATTCTTAGCAAGCTAGTTACAAAAGAGGATATAGATAACTTACTAGTTGTAAGTCCTGATATGGGTGCAATGGAAAGGGCTAGATATTACGCTGAAATGCTAGAATGTGATGTTGGTGTATTTTATAAAAGAAGAGATTTAAGTAAAGTGGTAAATGGTAAAAACCCTATTATTGAACATGTTTACATGGGAGCAGATGTTAAAGATAGAAATATCATTGTAGTAGATGACATGATTGCTTCTGGTCAATCGATGATTGAAGTAGCAACTGAGCTTAAGGCTCGTGGTGCTAAAAATATTTATTTAGTTGCAACTTTTGCTTTATTAACAGAAGGCACAGAAGGTTTTATGAAGGCTTATCAAGAAGGAATATTTGCTAAATTATACTCTACTAATTTGTCATATGTTCCTGATACAATCAAAAATCAAGAATGGTACTGTGATGTAGATTGCTCTTCTCAACTTGCTACTATTATAGATGCCTTAAATAAAAAAAAGTCTATTCAATCTTTATTTGGAAGTAGAAAAGAAATGGCTGTGGAAATCCAAAAATTAAAGTCTTAAAGAAATAATGAATTGAACCAAAAAATTTGAAATTTTTTGGTTCAATTCATTATTTCTTCGATTGCATTATATATTTTATTTTTCTAACATTTTCTTAATTTCATTTATTTTAGTAAGTGCTGTAATGTATCCTACATTATAACAATAATCTATCTTTTTGGTATTAAACACACTTGCTTCTGACAAATCTAAATCTATTACATAGTCACTTTCTCTTACTGCTTCTTCGGCTCTTCCTTCAAATAGAATATCTATTGACTTAAATGCTACTTCATATATGTTTTTAGGTTCATAATTTAGACCTGCTGAAAATTTTATTGTTAGTACTTTATCTACTCCTAGTTTTCGTACCTCTCCTGCTGGCACATTATCTAATATTCCACCATCTACAAATTTATGTCCTAAATATTCACAAGGTGCAAATACTCCGTGGATAACTTGAGCTTGCTCTCACTGCTTTAGCTATTTGTGCTTCACAAATATAATAATCGTCTTCTATTTCTTTATTTGTAAATACGTATTTTTTACTGTTTACTATATCTACAGTTGGAATTGAAATTGGCATTTCTATATCTTTTATATTTTTTATTTGCTTTTGTTTAGCACATTCCATTAATGCTATTTCTGTTTTTTCTCCTGATAGTAAACCATATCCTAGTAAACTTTTAGAAGTTTTTAAGTTTCCTGCAAAATGCTTGGCATCTGTCTTCATTATTTCTTTTGAGAAAAATTTAAATATTTCAAGCATTTTTTCTGTACTATATCCCATTGCATACAAAGAAGCTACAATACTCCCAATACTTGTTCCTGCCACAGCCTTTATTTTTATTCCATTTTCTTCTAATGCCTTAATAACACCAATATGTGCTGCACCCTTTACTCCTCCACCAGCTAATGCTAAACCTAATTTCATTTACTTACCTTCCTTTTTTTGTATTTTTTATTATTATAACATTTTTATTTAGAATTGTAATAGTATTTTTTTAAACTTTTTCCATATACTACTATTATTAATTTATTGAAAAGGAGAGATTACATGTACCCAGAATACCCATATATTGGTTATAAAGATGAAAATGTTAGAACGCCTCTTACTTTTCTTAAACAGCACCAAAATGTACAACCTGGAATGGAATATGAAATGAACCCGCTTCCTATTTTTGAAGACCCTGCTTATATTCCTAGTAACAAATTATATGGAAAAGTTGCTATTATTACTGGTGGTGATAGTGGAATTGGTAGAGCTGTTTCAGTTTTATTTGCTAAAGAAGGAGCAGACATTGTTATTGTATATTTGAATGAAAAGAAAGATGCCGAATATACTAAAAACTATATTGAAAACCTTGGCAGACGTTGTATTTTAATGGAGGGAGATTTAAGAAAAGAAGAATTTTCAACATTTATTGCTGAAAATACAATAAAGAATTTTGGCAAGATTGATATTTTAGTAAATAATGCTGGAGTTCAATATCCTCAAAACAGTATTTTAGATATTACTGCTGAACAATTAAAAACTACTTTTGAAACTAACATATTTTCTTTCTTCTACCTTACTAAAGCTGTTCTTCCTCATTTAGAAACTAATAGTAGTATTATTAATACTACTTCTGTAACTGCTTTTGAAGGGCATAAAACATTAATTGATTACTCTAGTACTAAAGGTGCTATTACTGTATTTACTAAATCACTTGCACTTTCCCTTGCAGACCAAAAAATACGTGTAAATGCTGTTGCACCTCGGACCTATTTGGACCCCACTAATTCCTTCTAGTTTCTCGGCTAATGAAGTAGAAGTGTTTGGAACTGATGTACCTTTCAAAAGAGCTGGTCAGCCTTTTGAACTTGCTCCTGCTTATTTATATTTAGCAAGTGACGACTCTAGATATGTTACTGGTCAAGTTATTCATGTCAATGGTGGAACTATGGTTTAAAATTTCTAGAAAAAATTAACAACAATAATAGAAAACCAAAGAATTCAACTCTTATTGGGTTGGATTCTTTGGTTTGCATTTTAATGTTCCCTATTATCTCATATAATACCTATTTAATAGCATATATATATTAATTAATCTTTTAAAAATTAGTTTTATCTGGATGTAATCCAGAACCTGCAAAGTATGGAATATTGTTTATTTCCTGCATATCTTCTTTTGATATTTCAAAGTCAAAAACTTTTATATTTTCTAACATTCTATTTTTATTTATTGTTTTTGTAATAGGTATTACTTTATTTTGTATACAGCACCTTATACATAATTGTACAACAGATTTATTATATTTTTTTGCTACACTATATTTTTACTACTAATTTATCAAACTTACTATTTATATACTTCTCCAATTTCCCCATAAACTCTTCCGACTTTATTTCCTTATTTGCTACCATTTCAAGCCCTTTTTCCCAACTTGCTGTTAATTTTGGGTTTAGCATGTCTGGCATTGATGAATATACTACATCATAAATTGCCTCACCTTTAATTGTTGGTGTTACTATTTGTGTTTTTGCATTTATTGCTATATAGTTTATTTTTTCTAGTTTCTTTATAATTTCTCCTCTTGTTGCACTTGTTCCTATTCCTGCTCCTTTTATTTGTTCTCTTAGTTCTTCGTCTTCTATTAACTTTCCTGCATTTTCCATTGCAAGTATTATTGAGCCTGAATTGTATCTACTAGGTGGAGTAGTTTCAGATTCCTTTGTTTCATAATTTTGAATTCCTATCTCTTGTCCTTTTTTCAAACTTAGTAGAACATCTAAATTATTCTCTTGCTCTTTACCTTCTTTCTTAGTACTATCCGCATTTTCCTCTTCATTTGTGGACTTTTTTGCTTCATTTTCTTTTTTTATTGGTTTTAATATTTCTAAATATCCTAAGTTTGTACATACCTTTCCACTGCTTAAGAATTTTTCTTTATCTACATCTATACTAACTGATATTTTGTTATATTCTGCTGGTGGATAAAATATTGCTAAAAATCTTTTTACTATTAACTTATATATTTGTTTGTGTAAGTCTTTTAGCTTTTCATAGTTTTCAAAACCTTGTCCTGTTGGAATTATTGCATAGTGGTCTGTTATTTTGCTGTCATTTACATATTTTGTTTTTTCTAGACTTGTAGAATATTTTTCTTCTACCATTTTGTTTATATACCCTTGTACTTCCTCATCTTTAAAGCCTTTTGCTAACCCATTTAAGTTTTTCTTAATTTCTTTTGCTACTGCTGTTGAAAGTACTCTTGCATCTGTTCTTGGGTATGTTACTAGTTTTTGTTCATATAAATTTTGTATAATTTCTAGTGTTTCATCTGGCTTTATTTTAAACCTTTTACTACATTCATTTTGAATCTCTGCTAAGTTAAATAATAATGGTGCATTCTCTTTTTGTTTTGATTTTTTTATTTCTTCTATAATTGCTTTTTTATCTTTTAGTGATATTATAAATTCTTTCGCGTCCGCTTCTTTTTTGAAACCTGTTTCATTATATAATTTTGGACTTTCAAACATTTTTGAAGTTTCAGTTACTTTCCATTCTGCTTTAAAAGTTTTTCCTTCCTCTCCGAATTCTCCTACTATTTTATAAAAGTAAGTTTTAACAAAGTTTCTAATTTCTCGTTCACGCATTACAACCATTCCTAGAACGCAAGTCATTACACGCCCTACTGAAACCCAGGCTCTTTCTTCATTTATTTTTTTTGCTATATTTCTTCCATAAATTATAGAAAGCAGTCTTGAAAAATTAATTCCTATTAAATAATCTTCTTTTGCTCTTAAATACGCCGAGTCTGATAAGCTGTCATATTCTGAGGAATCTTTTGCCTCTTTTATTCCTCTTAGTATTTCCTCTTCTGTTTGTGAATCTATCCACACTCTCTTTATTTTAGCATTTGGATTAGGCTTTGCCATCATAAAAACAAGCCTTTGTATATATTCCCCTTCACGCCCAGAGTCACCTGCATTATAAATCTCTGCTACATCTTCCCTTTGTAACAGACTTTTTACTATATTAAATTGTTTTTCAACTGCTGGTATAATTTCATACTTCCATTCCTTAGGCATAAAAGGAAGTGTGTCAAGCCTCCAAAGTTTTAGTTTTTCATCATACTTTTCAGGGTATGACATTGTTACTAAGTGACCAACACACCAAGTTATTATCCATTCATCTGATTCTAGGTAGCCATCTTTTCTAGTAGTATTTATTTTTAGTGCCTTGCTAAATTGCATAGCTACTGATGGTTTTTCTGTAATTAATAGTTTTTTTTGCATCTATTTACATCCTTTGCTTTAAAATTGTGTTAATTGTTAATACAGAAGGGTCAACTTGACAATAATGTATCAAAAAATAACGTCCCTTTTGATATAAAAGAGTGTCCCCTGCGTTCCAATTTAGGAACGAAAAGGACCGTCCCTAGCGTGCGCCTATAATTTTATTATATCGATTTCTGAAGTCACATTATTGTTTCCATATGCATATATTATATATATTTGTCCATCTTTTCCTATAAAGAAGTTGCTTACATTATCTGTTATATACATTGCATTGTTTATATCTCTTTTATATACTATTTGACCTGTTGCTTGGGCAATTTCTTCTGCTTGCTTTCCTGCTTCTTTTACCTGTCTTTCTATTTTCTTATTAACATCTCTTGTTTTTATATTTTTCTTTTCTAATATTTCATTCAATGTTACTTTTTTGTTTGTTTCTATGTCATAGTTATAGGTTTGCACTATTATTCTTTGTGGACTATTTCCTTCTTTTAATGTAGATTTTATTACTAATGATAATATATTTTCATTTAAATATGCTACATATTCTACATTGTATATTGTGTATTTTGTTAATTCCTCTACATTCATAAATATATCACTTGCTTTATCTGCAAATATTGATTGTGTAGTACTATTATATTCATCTGCAACATCACTTTGTATATTAAATGCTGGAAGTTTTAAGTCTACACTATATTTATTTTCAATATCTTCTTGAACATTATAGGCAGAATATATTATATCTTGTCCTTCTAAACCTTTTAATTTTGTTACTCCTGATGTGCTATATCCTTGTGTATAAATACTATTTGTAAATAATTTATTGAATTCTAATAATAAATTTTCTGGATTATCTACATTTGGTTCATCTTCTATATTATTTGTTACTTCGTTTAATTTGCTTTCTTTTACCACTTTTTTTGCGAACATTTGGTAATATACACCCAATATTATTGCAACTATACATATTATGCTTATTACTATATACATTATATTTCTACTTTTCATATAATTAATCTCCTTTTAATTTTTCATTAATAGTATTATATCATTTGCCTATTTCTATTTCAAGAATTTTAGTTAATTATTAAAATAAATGTAACTTGTTCACATTTACATTGTTAAAATTTATATTTATATTTCTTCATAGTGTTTACTATACTACAGGAAAGTGGCTTCGCCACGTGGGCGATTACTAATCGCTCCTACAACTTAAAATAGAGTACTTTCCTAGTATATAAAAAAATGTATCAAATTACTCATAGTATTTTGACACATTTCTTTATTATTTTTTCATTTTAATATCACTTTTACTTCATACTAGTAGCTACTATAATAATTTATATATTATCATTTCGAATAATATCAATTATATTTTGTTTATTAATTTTATTCCTTGAAAACTTTGTGCAAAGTAGTGTTAGCATGTACATTCCTATAGTTGATATAATTACTCCATTTAATGGAAATATATAGTAAGTATCTATATTTATAGAAAATGCTTTATAAATAAGATATGAAATACCTATTCCCAATGGAATTCCTATAATTAATGCTTTTATAGTATAGAATATACTTTCTAATCGAAGCATATTATTAAATTGCCTTTTTGTCATTCCTATTGATTTTAGGTATGCAAATTCTTTTTGTCTTAATTCAATAAATGTTGTTATTGTATTAAACATATTAGTAAGTCCAATGCAAATCATTATAAATATAAATGAATATAAGAAGATAGAAATAAGTGTATACATTGCTTTTTGATTTCTTTCTTCTCTATCTATATTTTCAAGATAAGAATATGATGTTTTATAATTTTCTTTTATGTATTCTTCCATGTCATTTGGTTTTTTTGACTGTACATACAATATATATGAATTACTCTCAAATTCATTATTAGCTGTATATTGTTCAAAAAAGCTATCACTAACAATTAAATATGCCATATTAGAATTTCTTAATCCCATAGGTCCTATATTTGTAACATTCGCTATTTCAATTTCAATAGATTTATCATCTCTTTCTAACTCAATAATATCTCCTTTTTTATATTTATATAATCTAAATTCTACATTTTTCCTTTTTCCCTCAATTTTTGTAGTATCTACTTTGTAATCTAATAATATTGCTTTGTTCTTAACATTATCATATTTCAGTCCCAATTTTTTTATAAAACTCATATATTCATCATTTCCAAGTGCCTCAATTAATACCATATTTAATTTATAGTTATTTAGAAAACTTAGATTAAGTACTTCTTCTGTATAGTTTTCTCCTACATTTTTTATATATCCATACTCTTCTCGATTTAATTCGTATTTATTAGATTTAATGTTGGAATCTTCCATTATTTCTTTTAATTTTTCATAGTCATCACCATAAATACAAATATTATATTTATAGTTTTTATAATATAGTTCTGTTATTTTAAATGCATAATTAGTGAAACTAACCATTGCAATGCAAACCGCTGAACTTACAATCATAGCTAGAATAGTAGGTTTGTACTTTTTATTATTCCTTTTCAAATTTTTATAGGCAATGACTCCTTCAATGCCAAAGCATTTTTTTATTAATTTTGGAGATCTTATATTGTTTAAATTAATATTAATATCTTTATTATTTTTAATAGCACTAATTGGTGAAAGCTTTGATGCTATTTTTATTGCTTTTTTTTGTGCAAAATATATTATTACAATACTTATTAAAGCAGATATACTAATTGCTACACCATTTGTAGAAAAAATAAATTGCATACCAAATAATTTTTGTACTGTTAATTGCTTTAATAATTCTAAAACTATATATGTATATAATACTCCTAACAATATTCCAATTGGAATAGAGATTATTGCTAAAATACCTGCTTCATATAATAAAGTAATTCTTATCTGTTTTGGTGTAGCTCCAATGGACAATAGCATTCCATATGATTTTGTTCTTTCTGTAATTGACATATTTAAAATATTCTTGATACAATACACAGAAACAATAATAATTATTGTAATAATTATTATCGAAACTGTATATAACATCCTGGATGTTTGATCTAAATATTCTCCTGTTTCTCTTCTTATTAATTCTGTATTAACAGTATACATATATTTATTTGTTTCATTATCTTCTATATTTTGCTCTATTTCTATTTGACTATCTGCTTTCAATTCATTAAGCGTATTATTATCAATTTCCAATATTTCAGCTATAGTTTCAATCCTTTTGTTTAAATCTTTATATCTCACATAAACATTTATATTATCTGTAAATTGTGTTTCTTTCAACTGCATAAATGCTATATAAGCATTCAACCCCATAAATTGTTTTTGAATATTTTGTTTTGTTACTCTAGCAATTCCTACAATTTTATATTTTTTAGTATCTTTTGAGTCAAATCTCTCTAGTAACTTATCGTTGTCTTCAAAAGTTACTTCTGAACCAACTTTCAATTCTAGTTTTTCTTGTACTATCATATTTTCACTAATAACAATTTCATGTTCATTTTGTGGCATTTCACCTTCAATCAAATTTATACCTATTTTATTCATAGCTTCTTTTGATAATCCAAATATTTCTGTTTCTATAATATTTTCTCTATTTTTTAGTTTTTCATTTCCCATATATTTAGTTATAAAACATTGTTCTATATTCTTATTGTTTTTTATACTATTTAAATTATTTATTGGAATATTAAAAAATTCATAGTGATAATCTCCATAATTTTTCTTTGTAAATTCAATAGTAGAAACTTGAAAACTACATATTAAAGTAATAACACTCGTTATTAAAGATACAGCTAATATAATTCCAATAATTGTTACAATGCTTCTTTTTTTATTTAATCTTAAATTTTTTATTGCTATTTTTCTTAGTATATTCATTTTACCAATTCATCCCCCTTTATACTAATTATATATCTCTCCATCTTCAATTCTTATAATCCTATTAGCATTCTTGGCAATTTCTAGGTCATGTGTAATCATTATAATTGTTTGATTAAATTGTTCATTTGCCTTTTTTAAAAGAGCAACTATTTCAGCAGTTGATTTAGAATCTAAGTTTCCAGTTGGTTCATCGGCTAAAATTATTGATGGATTATTAATTAGACTTCTTCCAATAGCAACTCGTTGTTGTTGACCTCCTGATAATTGACTAGGCAAATAATCTTTTCTATTTTCCATTCCTAAAATTTCTAATAATTCTTTTAATTTAGTTTCTGGCACAGCTCTACGATCAAGTTCGCATGGCAACATTATATTTTCTTGAACATTTAATATTGGTATTAAATTAAAAAATTGATATATTAATCCAACCTCTCTTCTTCTAAATATTGCTAATTCATCATTAGATAACTTGTATATATCAATTCCATTAACTAGCACTTTACCTGAAGTAGGTTTATCAACTCCACCTAATAAATGTAAAAGTGTTGATTTTCCACTTCCTGAGCTTCCAATTATAGATATAAATTCTCCTTTATTTACTGATATTGATAAATTATTAATAGCTGTAACTGTGTTTTCTCCATTTCTATATATTTTAGTTAAATTTTCAGTTCTTAATATTTCCATATAAAAATTCATTCCTTTCTCGCTTCGCTCAAAAGGCACACATAGGAA
>CAOJVB010000027.1 GCA_948444845.1 uncultured Clostridiaceae bacterium
GCCTAAACTTAATCAGGCTCTTTAAGGGCGGAATTCATTCCGCTTTTTTATTTTATTTTTAGGGTAAATATTAGAGAATAATTGTATTTATAGTAATTTTATGATATAAATAAGTAAAATATGAATTTTGCAACATCATATTGCAAAATTTCCAGGGGGATGAAATGATAAATTTAAAAGATATATTTCCATTAGTAAAAGGAGTAATTACTGTAGATCAAGTAGCCAATCAATTTGAATAAAAAAATGAATAAAGGATATCAAATAATAAAGATATATAGACACTTAAATTAGTGTCTATTATCTTTTAAATTAAATCTTTGAAAAAATAAACTAACAATCAATCCTAAAAGTAAAAATAGTATATTAGTAATAGAATAATTATTTGGAAGTAATATAAAAGTTGAGCCAATAGTAAAGCCTATTATTGAATACATAGTTTGGGTAGAAAAATTTTTCATAAAAAAGTTTATTATATTTAGAAATACAATAGAGCCAATAACTAAACCAAGCCCCATAGGAATTAGTAAATTTAAATTAACTGATGAAACAGCTTCTAAATATAAACCATATACCCCTAAACACATAAGAATAATAGTACTACTAACACCAGGGAATACTACACCTATGGACATCAAAAATCCAGCGAAGAATAAAAACAAAAAGCTTATATTAGAAGATCCAAAAGAAGTAATATTGTTTTCTAAATATATTAAAATTAGGGCAAGTAAAAAAGTTATAATAGTATAAAAAATATAATGAAATCTAAACTTATTTTTAATATTTGCTTCTTTAAAAAGAGAAGGTATGCTACCTAAAATTAAACCAGCAAAAATATATTTCATTGTATTCTCATAATTAGCAAATAAACATTTTAATATATTCCCAAATATTAATACACCAATGCAAATTCCAATAAAAATAGGTAATAAAAATAAAAAGTTCTTTTTAAAATCTTTAAAAATATTTAAAATACTATCAACTAATTTTTCATAAATACCAAAAATGACACACAAAACCCCACTGCTAATACCAGGCAAAATACAGCCAGCGCCTAAAGCAATTCCTTTAAATATATCAAGAATAAAATGCATATGTATTCCTCCTAAATTTATATTTTTTAAGTTATATTATAAATTCTTTTAGATATTTTTTAGTAGTATGACAATAAATACATAAGCAGTACATATAATTGTAACTAGAAATATGAATTGTAATAACACAATATCTTAAAGAAGAAAAATTATATATAAATATTGTATGAAAAAAGTTATTATGATAGAATAAAATAAAAAAGTAAAAGGGAAAAAAATGGAAGTAGAAAAATTAGGAATAGAACAAAAAATAGGGCAAATGCTTATAATAGCCTTAGAAGAAAAACAAATAACTGAAAAAACAATAGATATAATACAAAAATATAATATAGGTGGAATTATATTATATAGAAAGAATTATAATACTTATGAAGAAATGCTAAATCTTATAAATAAGTTAAAAGAAATAAATAGAGTAAATGAAATACCACTTTTTATTAGCATAGACCAAGAAGGAGGAAGAGTAAATAGAATGCCTTCTGAAATTTTAAATTTAGAAAGTGCAAATAAAATATCAAAAAAAGGAGATATTACCCTAGTAAAGGAAAGTGCAAATATAATTGGAGAAATGTTAATAAAAACAGGCATAAATATGAATTACTCTCCTGTATTAGACATAAAGAATTTTAAAGAAAACCATGCTATAGGTGATAGATGTTATGGCGAAAATAAAGAAGATGTTTCAAAATATGGTATAGAATTTATGAAAGAATTAACAAAAATGGGAGTACTTCCTGTAGCGAAACACTTTCCAGGTCATGGAGCTACAAGCCAAGATTCACATGTAATATTACCAATTGTTACAAAAAGCAAAAGTGAATTAGAAAATGAGCATATGGAACCATTTAAATATGCCATGCAAAATGGAGCAGAAGCTATAATGGTCGGGCACATTTTAACAAAAGATATAGATAAAAAATATCCAGCATCATTATCTAAAAAGACAATTCAAGAATACTTAGTAAAAAAGTTTGATTTCCAAGGACTAATAATTACAGATGACCTAAAAATGTTAGCAGTAAGGTTACGATATTCATTAAAAAGGGCAGTAATGCTTGCAATTAATTCTGGAAATAATATGATTATGATAGGAGCAAAATGTAAGAAAATAGAAAAGATAATAAAAAGTACTTCTAAAAAGGTTAAAAAAGGAAAAATTGATATAGATAAGATAAATCAAAACGTGAAAAGCATTATAGCCGTAAAGAAAAAGTATGGTATTAATGATGAAGAAGTAAAAGGATTTGACATAGAGAATGTTAATAGAAAAATACAAGAATTGAATAATAAAATATAACAAAAAAGCACTTAGTAATTAATAAAAATTACTAAAGTGTTTTTTTATTATATAGATATTATTCTATCATTGAACGAATGTGAGATAGTTGCTCATCATATTTTTCTTCTATAAGTTTACATGCGACTTTAAGACGATTAACTAATACATCGTGAGATGACGAAAGATCTTTTTCAGACTCTTCGTCATGTGTTAAACTATAACTAATTTCTATTGCATTTCATATTATCATAGAACTTTATATGAGTCAATGAAAAATACTAAATTGGATAGGCACAATAAAAGAATTCTAGCATATAATTTGATATGAGTAAAAAAGGAACTTAAAAAAATGGAGGTACATATATGCTAACTCTTTCTATATCAAGCTTTTTAGCTTTTTTAAGCTCGGCGGTATTTGTTGTAGGTTATATTTCAAGTAACAATTTATTCCCAGAGCCATTATCAGCAGAAGAAGAAAAAATGTATTTAGAAAAAATGCGGTCAAGGGGATGAAGAGGCACGAAATATATTAATAGAAAAAAACTTAAGATTAGTAGCACATGTTTGTAAAAAATATACAGTTGCAAATGTAGAACAAGATGATTTAATATCTATAGGAACAATAGGGCTAATAAAAGGAATAAATAGTTTTAAATTAGATAAAAACGTAAAATTATCAACATATGTATCACGTTGTATAGAAAATGCACCCCTAACATAATGGTAACAAATGATGAAATAAAACATTTATTTAAAAAAATAAAGAAAGAATATGTAATAGATCAGTCTGATAAAAGTATAAATATTATAACAGATGAAATAGAACTGAAGGATGAAACACTTGGAGGACAAATTGCATATTATAGAAAACTTAAAGGAATGAAGCAAGAAGAACTAGCTGAAAAAATTAATGTATGTAGAGATATAATTATTTCCTATGAAAGGAATAAAGAATATAGACAAATAAATCAAAGAACTATGAACAATTATAAAAAAATTTTCAAAGTGTTAGAAATAGAAGATAAAGTAAAATTACAGGGTTATGAAAAATTTATTTTAACAGGACAAGCAGAGAATATAAAAAAACTTTGTGAAAGAACAGGAATAACAAGAAAACAAATAGCCAATATAGTAAATATGCCTTATAATACGATTATTCAATGGAGCTATGGAAGAATTAATATGAGTAAAAATAAATATGAAAAACTAGAAGAAGGGTTATCAAAATTAGGATATAAGTTAATCAATTAATTGATAAAGAGATATTTTGCATTAAAGTGAAATATCTTTTTAATTTGTATTAAATAGTAAATGCAAAAGTAAAATAAAAATAGTTGATGATTGATTTTTGCAAAATTTGAATTATAAGAGGGAATATAATGAGTTTATCAATAGAAATACAAAAAAAGCCAAATATAGAAAAACAAAGAAAAGTATGTACTTCAGAAGAAGTGTTTAAATTAGAAGAAGTTCAAGAAATAAAAGATGCTGTTCAAGAGCATCTTTTATTTATAGGATTAGATACAAAAAATAATATTAGGAATATTAGTCTTTTAGCAGTAGGAAAAAGTAATGTTATAGAAGTAGATCTTAAATCTATTGTAAGAACAGCATTAATTACTGCAAGTGACAAAGTAATATTAGTACATAATCATCCATCAAATGAAGTTGAACCCAGTATACATGATAAAGATATTACAGATGTGATAAATAAATTGTTAAAAGCATATGATATTGAATTTTTAGACCACATTATAGTAGGAAAAGATAAGTATTTAAGTATGGGAAAAGAAAATTTGATTATCAAAGAGTATGTAACTGATAAAGGGGAGTTCACTAAAGAAACTTTATTAATGGAAGAAATTTATAAATTAAAAGAAAAAATTCATAAATTGACTAATGAATTACAACAATATAAAAAAGGAGAACTAGAAGAGGAAGAACAGTTCGAGTAACGTATCTAAATTATAATAAAAAAGCCACAAAATCGATTGTGAGCGAAATGAAAAAACAATAAAGGTTTAAAAAGAAGGGAGAATATAATGAAATATAAAAGATATTTTTTAACAAGTGAATCTGTAACAGAAGGGCATCCAGATAAGGTAGCTGACTTAATCTCAGATTCTATTTTGGATGAATGTTTAAAACAAGATAAAGAATCAAGAGTTGCAGTAGAAACTCTAATTACAGGAAATAAAGTTATAGTAGCAGGAGAAATAACAACTAATGCTACATTAGACATTGAAAAATTAGTAAGAGAAAAATTAAAAGAAGTAGGATACGATGATGCTAAAACTACAATGGATTATAGAACATGTGAAATAGAACAATACATTAAAAAGCAAAGCAATGACATAGCAATGGGAGTAAATAAAGGAGGAGCAGGAGATCAAGGAATTATGTTTGGCTTTGCTTGTGATGAAACTGAAGAATTTATGCCATATCCAATATTTCTTGCACACAAAATTACAAATCAATTAGCAAAAGTAAGGAAAAATGGAGAAGTTGACTATCTAAAAACTGACGGAAAGGCACAGGTAACAATAGAATATGTTAATGACTTTCCAATTAGGGTAGATAGTATTTTAATATCAGCACAACATTTAGAAAATATTGATATAGGTACGCTGCAAAAAGATTTAATAGAAAAAGTAATTTTGCCAGTTATTGACCCAGATATGCTAGATTTTGAAACTAAGTTTTTTATAAATCCTACAGGAAGATTTGTAATTGGAGGAGCAATTGGAGATACAGGGTTAACTGGTAGAAAAATTATTTGCGATACATATGGAGGAATTGCAAGACATGGAGGAGGAGCTTTCTCTGGAAAAGACCCAAGCAAGGTAGACAGAAGTGCATGCTATATGGCAAGGCATATTGCTAAAAATGTTGTGGCAAATGGAATGGCAAGAAAGTGTGAGATACAACTAAGTTATGGTATAGGTATAGAACAGCCTATATCTTTATTTATAGAGTGTTTTGGAACAAACAGAATACCTGAACATCTTATTATAAAAGCAATAAAAGAGAAATTTGATTTAACACCAAATGGAATTATAGAGTATTTAAAATTAAAAGAGCCAATTTATTCTAAAACAACAAACTATGGACATTTTGGAAGAAAGGGTTTTACATGGGAAAAAATAATTCAAATATAAATAACAGAAGTATTAATAGTTATATAAAATTAGCGAAAAAATTAGAAGAAGAAGGAAAAGATGTAACTATGGAAGTAAAAAATAAAAATACTAAATTATATGGAGTAGCAAGTGTAACACCAAATAATAAAATAGCAGTTTGGGAAGGAAGAGATGATGGTAAAGATGATGCAATTTATAATATTGAAGAATTTAAAGAAAATTACGAAATATTAAAATTAATAAATGAATATGATGAAGAATATGAAGAAGAATTTGAATAAGACTTGTAAAGGTTGTGTAGCAGAGTTAAAATGCAACACAACTTTTATAAGGTCTTTTTTTCGTAGAAGGGAGAAATTATAAAATGTATATTTTAATTTTATTAGGAGTAGCAATGTTAAGTTCGATATTAACATTAGCTGTTCATTGCATTGTAATTGCAGGAAAGGAGAGTGAAGATATTTGGGAGGAAGAAGAGATTACGAAGAAAGAAAAAACAGAAGAATAGAAAGATATAAGGAACTTTCTACAAAAGCAAAAGAAAAATCAAAATACTATCAAGAGGCAAATGCAAGTAAAATAGCACAGGTAAATCCGGGTCAACCTATAATAATTGGACATCGTTCAGAAAAAGGATATAGAAAATTGGTAAAAGATGCAAATAATTATATGAGAAAATCAATTAAGTTTGATGATAAAAGTAATTATTATACAGATAAAGTTAGAATAGTAGAAGATAATAAAGCTATATATAGTGATGATCCAAATGCAATAAATAAACTAAAAGAAAAACTAGAAAGACTAGAACATGAAAGAGAAAGTATTAAAGAAAGAGAACACGAGCAATGGGAGCTTACTAATATAGGAGCAAATATTAGAGAAACAAAAAAGAGAATTGAAAGATTAGAAAAATTGGAAAACTTAGAATTTCCAGATATAAATTTTGTTAATGGCAAAGCAATTCACAATAAAGAAATAAATCGAATTCAATTAATATTTGATGAAATACCAAATCAAAATATTAGAAAAGAATTAAAACATTGTGGTTTTCATTGGTCAAGGCAAGAAAAAGCATGGCAACGAGAATTTAATTATAATGGTATAAGAGCTACTAAAAAGATTATGCAAAATGTTTTAAATCAGGTTAATATAAATGAAAAGACAGAGGAGGAAGAATTTGAATAGATTACAATTATTTAAAGAAATTTATGAAATATTTAATCATAATCTATTATGCTATTCTCAAGATTATCTTATGCAGAAACCTAAAGTAGGGTACATTAGAGAATGGAAAAAGGAGCAAGAAAAAATAAAATTAATAAGAAAATTAATAATGGAAGAGAAGCAAAGGAGAAACGAAAAAAATGAGTCTTAAAATGAAATTAAACATAGTAAATAAAAATGAATATGAAAACAAGGAAGATTATAGAGAAATTATACTAAGAATTCCAAAAGAAACAGAAAAACTGGAAAGAGATTTTAAATATTTAGATTTAGATTATAATAATTTATCTATTCAAGATACTCATGTATTGGAATGCGAAGTAATTGAAACAAGCAATCCACAATTTTCTTCAGAAATATCAATACAAATATCTAAAATCATTGAAAAAGCAAATGAGTATGGTTACACAACCCCATTTGAAGATATTAAAAGTATTTTTAATATTATAAAATTACTTAATGAAAAAGATAGAGATAAATTATTAGCAGTATTAGAAGTTAAACAAGATGAAATATATAATATGAAAGATGCCATAAAATATGGAAGTAATTTAGATTGTTTTGAATATTATAATAATATTTATACAAATGAAGAATATATACAAGAATTAATAAAGAAAAAAGAAATTAGTTTAGAAGATGTTATTGATTATATTGATATGAAGGAAATGGGAAAGACATATATTTATGAAAATGACGGAATCTTTACAGATAAAGGACTTATATTTGAGACAAGATTTGTTGAAGAAAATACACAAAATGCAGAATATAAAATAGAAGAGGAAGAAGAGTTTGAATAGGAGGTGATAGTTATATGAAACAGCAAATAGTGAGAATAAATGATATAAGAGAGGCAACTTATGATGCTTTTTTAGATACCGAATATCGAGAAGCTATAGCTCATAGTATAATGGCTTTAGGGTATGTAAGTGACTCTCCTTTAAATTTGTCTTTTGGCACACCTAAACAGCAAAAAGAAATAAAAAAAGTTGAAGAAAAACCATTAGATTCTAATCAAATAAGTGAAATAATACACTTAATGATGTATGAAATGAGAAATGATTTTCAATATGGAAAGTTTAAGCCTATTGCATTAAAATTTTTAGATATTTCAGAAAAAATGAGAAATATAAATAAAGAAAACAAAGAAAATAATAAAATAAAAGAAAAACCAAAATGTAATATTAAAGGTGCAACTATGATTGAAATAATTGGATTGGCATCAAAAGCATTAAAAGAAAATAATATGACAGATGAATCAAGAGAAATGATTGAAAGGGCAACTAAATCATATAGTTACGATGAAGCATTAGATATTATAAATGAATATGTTGAGACTATATATAGAAGTAAAGAACAAGAAGAGGAGGAAGAATTTGAGTAATATAATAAGAAAACCAAAATGTGCGTTGATAGGACAAGATGGAAACATATTTAACCTTATGGCAATTGCATCAAGAACATTAAAAAGAAATAACTTTCAAGAAGAATCAAAAGAGATGATTGAAAGAATAACTTCATCAGCTAAAAGCTATGAAGATGCTATATGTATTATAGGAGAATATGTAGAAATTACTGATGAAAAAGGACTTGAAGATGAGGAAGAATACTAATAAAAATTAGAAAAAATGTATGTCTAATTGATATATATGAAAAATAATGTATAATCGCTAAAAGCCACGCTTTTAGGCTGTTATGGGGCGTTTGTATAACGCCCTGTTCCTGCAAAATTGCTAAAGGGCAATTTTGAACTTATTTTTAATAAGAGAAGGAGGGAGCTTGGAGAAAAAGAAAGAGCAAAAAAGTGAGAAGATTTTATTAAGATTAACAAAAGAGCAAAAAGAACAAATATTTAATGTTGTAGAAAAAAGTTCATATACTAGTGCATCAGAATTAATTCGTGCAGGCATTGAAAAAGAAATAAATTTACAAATGTATAAAGATAATATGGAAGTAATTCTTCAAGAGATAGATAAATGTATTAATTATAAATTAGATGGATTTATAAAATCACAAAGAAAATTGTATGCAAATAATGTTCGAATAAGTGCATTAAATACATATGTTTTGGGTGAAGTTATGAAAAGAATAATAGGAGATGACCTTCATAAAGAATATAGAGAAATATTAAAAAGTGCTAGAGAAAAAGCAAATTATTTTGTAAATAGAAAAGCTGAAGATATTTCAAAAGAAGAACTAATGGACTTCTATAATATAGGTGGTATATATAGAAATGAGTAATCTTATATTTATATTTAAAGCATATAATCCAAATAAAAGAACTACATTATTTATACACAAAAACTATACAGAGTACATTGCAAATAGTCAATATGTAATTAGAAATAAAGATACTACACACGGATTATTTGGAGTAGTTAAAGAATTTCCAAATATTCAAAATCAAAATGAATTAAAACCTATAATAGAACATATAAACAAACTAGCAGAAAATAAAGTTCCAATATATAGAGGCTATATTTCTTTAAGAGAATTTGATGCTGAGAGATTAGGATATTATGAACAAGAAAAATGGAAAAATCTTTTAGAAAATAGATTACCAAGTATTGCTAAAAAGATGAATATAAAACTAGAAGATTTACAATATTTAGGTGCAGTTCATATTGAAGATGGACATCCACATCTTCAATTTTTTGTGTGGAGTAAAAAGCCTAGGATGAATTACTTTGTAAAATATTCAGAAATAAACAAACTAAGAAAAGAATTTACAAATGATGTATTTAGAGAAGACCTGCTCCCAATATATCAAGAGAAAGACTTGGCAAAGAAAAATATTACATCTGAAAACTATATATTGCAACAATTAAAGAAAATAAGTAAAGATGAGCAATTTTTAAATGACTTGCTACAATACGAAAAAAATTTCAATGAATCTAGAAAAATTAGAAATATTTTAAAAGATAAAGATGTAAAGAATATAGTTGATATGATGATAGATTTGAAAAAAGATTTAAAAAATACAACTGGAAGTATAAAGTATCAATATTTGATGAAAAATCCTGGTATTATAGAAAAAGTGGATAATATTTCAAAAGTAATTATACAATCATCTATACAATGCCAAGTAGAGATTGAAAAGTATATAAAAGCTAAACAACAATTGCTTGACTTCCAATATACAGATGTAAAAAAATTAAATCAAGAAAAAGAAGAAATAAAGGGAAAAATAGAAAAAGAAATAATAAAAATGATTGGAAATCAAATATTAGATATTGAAAGAAAATGGTTAAATACCAATGAACAATACACTTATATTAAATATAATAATGAAAGTAGAAACTTATTAGATAAAGTCCTTACTGCATTATACTATCAAGCAGAAAATCAAAATAAATTAAATAAGTTTTATGAACTAAAATATAAAAAGCAATTATCAAAGCAAGCTAAGAAAGAAAAAGCGTTAGAAAAGAGAAATGCATCATCATTCCATTGGGATGGTGAATTATGATAAAATATAAAGAGCATTTACTATAAGTAGATGCCTTTTAATTTACAAGAAAAGGAGGAATGCAGAATTCCATAAAAGGAGAACAAAATTATTAGAATAATATTAATTATAATTGCATTAATAGTAAGTGTAGCTGTTAGTTCATATTTTTCAGTAAGCCTACACTTCCTGCTAAGTAATAATTTTAATGATTTATTAAATATTAATATAGAATCTATCATTAAAACATTAATAAATAATCCAAGAGTAGCAATGATGTTTATAATATTAGAAATTATTATAGCATCTTTTTTGTTGCTATTTTCAAACAAAAGAAAAAACATATACCATAGTGATAAAATAAAATTAACAGATAAAATAGAAGTTCCAAAGCCAGTAGGAGAAGGACAACACGGAACATCGTGGTGGCTAAATAAAAAAGACTATGAAAAAGTATTTAAATATAACATTATAGATAGAAACAAAAACTATAACAAAGTAACATTTGATTCAGGAGGGGTAATTGTTAACTATGAAAGAGAAGGTAATATTGAAAAAATTTATTATATAGATGACAATTTACACGTTCTTCTAGTAGGAAGTTCAGGCTCAGGCAAGAGCCGTTCAATAATTATTCCAACAATTACAATGTTAGGACTAGCTCGGAGAGAATATGTTCATAAGTGATGTTAAAGGCGAGTTATATTTGTATACTGCAGAAAAGTTAAAAGAGATAGGATATGATGTTATTGCATTAGACTTTATAAACTTTCTAAAAAGTAATTGGTACAACTACTTAGATATAATCATAAATGCAGTAGAAGATGATAACATCCCATTAGCAGAGAGCTTGATAAATGACATAGTAAATATTTTAGTAGAAAGCAATGATAAGACAGAACCTATATGGAAAAACGGAGAACAATCTGTAATAAAAACAGCACTTATGGCTGTTGTTTTAGAAAACAAAGGTAAAAGGGAGTATCAAACATTAGCAAATGCATATTACTTTGTAGCAGAAATGTTCAAAACAGATAAAAATGGAAAAATGTTAATAGATACATATATGGAAGAAAAAGAAGCAAATGACCCCATTAAAAAGTTCTATGCAGTAGCTCGGTACAGCACCAACAAAAACAAGAGGAAGTTTTGTCGCTGCAGCACTATCTACTTTGCAAATGTTTATTAATGAATATGTAGCAAATAATACACAAAAGTCAGATTTTGACTTAAGAGATTTTGCTAAAAAGAAAACAGCCATATATGTTTTACTACCAGATGATAGAGAAACATACCATAAACTTCGGAAGTATACTTGTACAACAACTTTATACAGCACTTGTTGAGACAAGTAGAGAGGAAGGAGGAGAACTAAAAAGGAGAATGAATTTTATTTTAGATGAGTTTGCAAACTTTACTAAAATAAGTACATTTCAAAGCATGCTTACAGTATCAAGAGGAAGAAATATCAGGTTTATAATATGCCTTCAAAGTTTTGCACAAATTGAGGAAAAGTATGGTAAAGAAGGAGCACAAAACATAATGGATAACACAGCATGGCTATACTTAAAAAGTAGTAATATAGATACAGCAAATAAAGTTTCAGATAAATTAGGAACATATACATGTCAAGCATATGGAGAGAGTAGTAATTCAAATATTAAATATGATAATAGTAGTAGCAGTATGAGTTTAATTTCAAGAAAACTATTAACACCAGATGAAGTTTTACGAATTGAAAATCCATATGCATTAGTAATGATAGCAGGTAAGCCACCTGCTATTTTAAACGTGCCAGATATTTCAAAAATGCACTTTAATAAATTAAATGGTATGGGAACAAAAGAAGAAAATAAAAAGTTAAGAATTAGTAGAGAAAACAAAAGAAAAATACGAACAACATCAAATACAAAAATATGGGACATATGGAATAAATACAAAGATATTGATGACGATGATTATGATTTAGATATGATAAGGCGTAATTTGGGAATTATGCAAAGAAAGGAAAAAATTGAAGATTAAGAAGAGTCAAATAAAGAAAGCTAGTAAATATGTAATAAGGGTACTACTAATTGTAGTTATACTATTTACAATGCAACAAGTAGTTAATGCAACTAGCTTTGAAAGTACAAAATTAGTTAAAGGAACAGAAAAACTTGTAAATGCAGTAATAAAATGGCTAGTAGGTATTGGAATCACAGTATGTGGTGGATATTTTATATACTATGTATATTGTTTAAAAACAAATGATGAAGGGGAAAGAAGAAGAAATATGCAAAATATTAAAACGACATTAATTGCTATGGTACTAATAACTTGTGGATTAGCTTTAATAGATGCAATTCTAGGATTTTACAGATAGGGGTGATTAATACATGGCAGATATGCTTGTAGAACTAATAGAAAAATTTATAGGAGGCTCACAGTCAACACTAAGCTCACTATTTAATAACATGATAAATTTAGTATTTTTTATAGAACGAGAGTTAGGAGGACTGCAAGTTGCAAATGGGGAATATATAAACTTTAATAGCATATATGAAACTATATTTAACTATGCAATATTCATGTTAGTTATTGTATTTATAACAAAAGCAATAAAAACATATTTTATGATGAGAGAAGGCGATGCTGAGCAAAATCCACTGCAATTATGCATAGGTATGTTAAAAGCAGTAATTGTAATGATTTGTTTTAAAGAAATATATTACATATTTGTAGGTGTTGTAGGAGAATTTTCAAACAGCATATTAAATACAATGAAAATACAAAATTCAAATATATCAGCTTTATTAACAGGAAATATGGAAGGGGGAATATTTACAGCAATAGCTTGCCTTGTTCTTCTAATTATATGGCTAATATTAATTTGCCAATTCATAATGAAACGGTATAGAAATACTTATAATGAGACTTGGAATACCATTCGCAAGTATAGGATTATTAAACAGTGATGAAGGAGTATTTCCTGAATATATCAAAAATTTTTTAATGACAGCATTTACAATTTCAGTTCAATTAGCATTATTAAATTTATCAATATTAGCATTAACTAATAAACATTTAGTATATGGAATAGCAATTGCAGTAGTAGCAGTAAATACACCAATGATATTAGGAAAATATATGATAAAACCCGCAGGAAACATTATAAATTCGGCAGGAAATACAGCTAGGTCAATAAAATCGTTATTGCCAAGAAGGAGGTAGATATAAATAGAAACTTTAAAAGGAATAATTGAAGTTATAAGGAATTTAGGAATATTAATAGCAGGAGTAACATTTGTTATTCTTATGATAAAAATAGGGATAGATCCTGACAATAAAGCAAAATACATAAAACTAACCAAACACGTAATAATTGCAACAGTTTTGATAACTATTTCATTAACCTTGATAGAAATTCCCAAATATTATTTTGGAAGTTCAGTAGAAGTTACAGATGGACAAGTATCAGATATGACAATTGGAAAAATTGAAGATGCAGACTGTCAAGGAAGAGAAACAATTAATATTGATGGAAGGAGATATGTTGTTACAGATATTAATGTAAAATTATCAGCATTAAAAGATAATCAAGCATTTATAAAAGTAATACAAACATCAAATGAATTAGGGGAACGTCAACTTCAAAATTGTTCTATACTAAGAGCATTTTCAGAATGTCAAGGAGCATTTAAAGGATACTTTGCAGAAATAAAGTTTTTTAGAGATTCTGATGGAATGATTTTTCCTGTTACAACAACATATTCAGAATATATACAAATGAAGTCAAATGGCGGAGGTGTCAGTGTAAATGGTAGATAAAAAAACAATAAAAATCCCAACAGACATTAAATTGAAAACAGAGTTTTTTGAAGGTTATGGTATGTCTGAATTAATAAAAACAATAATTGTAGGAGTTATAGCATCAATAATAGCTTACATTTTTTATTTAATAAGCCACCAAACGCTAATTAGCACTTTTATTGTATTAGGTGCAATTGTAATAAGTGTAATAGCATTAATAAAGGGTCGAAATAATTTTTCAATGGTAGACTCATTAAAAAATATAATTAAATTTAGTCTTATACAAAAAGAGTATAAGTACACAAGAGGTGATTTTAATAATAAACATACTAAATATATTTAAGAAAAATAATAATATAACATTAAATGAATTTTTAAATATAAAAGATATACCAATAGGAAAGAATTATTTATCTACATTAGATGGACAAATAATTCTTTTTATAAAAGTAAATCCAATAAATATTGACTTACTATCAGAAGAAGAGTTAGAGTCAAAGATGGATTTAATGAGTATGGAATTTTCAAACGAACAATACCCATATAAATTTTTAGTAATACCACGAACAGTAGATATTGCTGAACATATACATGAACAAGAAAAACTAAAAAGTGAAAGTGAAAATAGTATAAATACAAAAATAATTGAAGAAAGAATAAAGTTTACAACAAATTTAGTAGCAAATAAAGACATAATAGAAAATGAATTCTATTTACTTATATGGATGAAGGATACAGAAAATTCAGAGATAGAAATAAACAAGAGAGCAAATGCCTGGACAAGTAGATTACGAAACTGCGAGTTTTCTAGTGAAATATTAAAAGAGAAAGATATAATATTGCTAATAAAAAGTTTCACGATACCAGAGTTTGCCAGAAGTGAAAGTACAGATTATAGAGATAATATTGTACAAATAAAAAGAAAGGATTAAATTGTTAAAAATAAATGAAATTTATAATATGGACTGTATGGAAGGACTAAATTTATTAGATGACAATAGCATAGACCTAGTTATTATAGATCCACCATACTTATTAAACTTAAATAAAACAAAAAGAGCAACAAAATTAAATAGTTATACTAATGAACTATTAGAGTTAAAAGATGGCTTTGATTTAAAAGTATTAGATATCCTAATACAAAAGATGAAAAAAATAAATATTTACATATATTGTTCTAAAAGGCAAGTACGAGAATTACTAGATTATTTTAAAGATAAAAATTGTAATTATGAAATATTAACTTGGCATAAACAAAATCCAAGCCCATTAACAAATAATAATTACTTGCCAGATACAGAATATATACTATTTTTTAGAGAAAAAGGTGTAAAACTATATGGAAGTTACTCTACAAAGCGAAAATATTATATATCAGGTACAAATCATACAGATAAAAAGAAGTATAAACATCCTACTATAAAACCATTAAAATTAATAGAGTATCACATAGAAAATTCAAGTAGAGAAGGAGATGTTATACTAGATTGTTTCTGTGGTAGTGGAACAACACTTGTAGGAGCAATAAATAAAAATAGGAATTATATAGGATTTGAGATTAACAAAAAATATTATGAAACAGCCAAAGCAAGAGTTCAAGAAGCTAAAACATTAAAGGCAGGTGATGCAAATGAAAAAAACTCAAACTAATTATGAGTTAATTGATTTGATAACACCTGTAGGAGGAATGACATTTGATAGAAATAAAATATATTTAGGCGATAGATTCTCAAAGGTATATACAATAGTTCATTATCCTAGTAATATAGAAATGGGATGGCTTGGAGAACTGGTAAATAATGTAGGTGCAATATTTTCTATTAATATAGAGCCAACAGATAACACGCAATTAGTAGAAGACTTAGACAGTAGAATACGAGATGCATCAGGACTAGCAAAACTTTCTAAGAATGAATCTACAAAGCAACTACGAGAAATGGAAGTAAAAGAAGCTAGTGATATTATTAGTAGAATGATAAATAATAATGAAGTAGTATCATATCTAACTATATATATTTTGGTAACATCAGAAGATGAAAAAGAGCTTAATAAAAAGTGTAAAGAAGTAGAAAGAGAAATAAGGAAATATAAACTAAAAATAAGGCAATTAACAAATTACTTATTAATGAGTGGTTATAAAGCAGTAGCTCCATTCTTTACAATACAAACAGAGCTAAGTGACTACTTTAAAAGAAATATACTTACATCAAGTTTTACAGGAGGATTCTTATTTAATACAAATACATTTATAGATAGTAAAGGATATTATTTTGGAATAAATCAAAAAGGTGGAATAATAATATTTAATTTGTGGCAAAAAGATTCCAATAGAGGTAATAGTAATATGGTAATTGTAGGAAGTTCTGGCTCAGGGAAAAGCATGGCAACAAAACATTTAATTTATAATGAACTACCAACTACAAGAATTTTAATAATAGACCCAGAGGATGAGTATTCATACCTATGTGAAAATTTAAAAGGAAAGATAATTAATTGTACTGGTGGAAACAATGGTGGAATATTAAACCCATTGCAAGTAAGAGTAGATAGAGAAGAAAGTAAAAGTAACAATTCACTATCAATGCATTTTCAATTTTTACATACATTTTTTGAAATATTATATCCAAGTTTAACAGAGATTGAATTTGCAACATTAGATTCGCTGCTAGAAGAATTATACGCAAAATTCAATATAACAAAAGACACTAATATATTAAAATTAAAAAATACAGATTTTCCAATTTTGGAAGATTTGTATTTTTTAATTGAAGATAGAAATAAAAAAGTACGAAACGAAGTCTATGAAAAACTTTTATCACTAATAAGGCCAATTTCAATTGGTCAAGCATCAAGTATTTGGAATGGATATACAAATATTGATATTGACACAAATTTAACAGTATTTAATACAAGCCAAATGCATAAATTTCAAATTCAATATAAAAGAGCTCAATACTATAATATAATGTCATATGCATGGGATATTTTAAGCAAAGACATTAACGAGCAAACAATGTTAATTGCAGATGAATGCCACGTTCTAGTAGACCCTAATATTCCGCAAACTCTAGAATATGTTAGAAATATTAGTAAAAGAGCAAGAAAATATAATAGTAGCATTGTAGTTATAACTCAGTCAATTCAAGATTATCTAAATGAAAAAATAAAATTATATGGACAGAGCTTACTTGCAAATGCAACTTATAAAATGTTTTTCAAATGTGATGGGCAAGACTTAAAAGATATACAAGAAACATTTAAATTAACAGATAAAGAAACAAAGCTAATATACAATGCAAAAATAGGAGAATGTATTTTAGTAGCAGGAATAAGGAAAATATATGCAATTTTACATATAGATGAGAATGAATTAAAAATGATTGATAGAAAGTTTAAAGGGTAAAAAATGAAAGGTAAAATATCACTAATCATAGGAGTAGTATTATTTATTTTAATAGTTGGAGCAACATATAGTAAAACAATGGTAACATCTAGCAACAATAAAACTACTACAGATGAAAAAATTGAAGAATTAAATTATAAAGGGAAATTTCCAATACCAATCGAAAACTTTATAAAAGTAACTAGTGGTTTTGGAATAAGAGAAGGTTCACAAATTGTTTCTACAAATCATCATGGAATTGATTTAGTAGGAAATAAAGATAGTAGAATATTGGCAGTAGCTGATGGAATTATTACATATTCAGGATGGCAAAGTGGTTATGGAAATTGTGTAGAAATAAAGCATATAAATGAAGATGGAGAAATATTTTATACTTTTTATGCTCATATGCAAGATGATTCTCTTAGTGTAATGGAAGGACAAAAAATAACAGTAGGACAAGTTCTAGGAGTGCAGGGAACTACAGGAAATTCAACAGGTGATCATTTACATTTTGAAATAAGACTAGAGAATAAAACAAGAATAAACCCTGCACTATATCTATTTGAAGAAATGGAGGAGTAGACTATGAATTCAAGCAAATCTAATAAAAAAGAGTTAATTATGTATTTAATTATTTCTGCAATATTAATAATATTATCTATATGTAATAAACTATTTTGGAAATTAGGAAAAATGCAAGATGATATTAGTAATAATACATATTTTAAAACTGACAATATAATTTATAATGTACCATATGAAGAAGAATGGTTAGATTAAAGGAAGGTGAATAAAATGTTAAATTATATTGCAACACCCAAAACATCAATGCTTATACAAAAAATATGTAAAGATAGAAATATATTAATATTACATGAAACAAAAGAACTAACAGATATAGTTAAATATATTAAACAAACAAAAGTAAATTTTAACTTAGTAAAATATTTTATTATAGAATTAAGTTGCTTAGAAAATGAAGAGAAAGACATTATTCAAAGTATATACACATTTAGTAGATTATATAATAAAACTAGAATTATTATACTAGCTCAAGGATTAGATAATCAAAGCAATATATTAAATGAATTATACAATAGACAAATTTATAATATTATAAATTCTAATAGTGAGACAGAAATAACAGAACAAATAATAAAATGTTTTTCAGTAGAAGGAATACAAAAGAAAGAGGCAAAAAAATTTGAAAAAATAGAAAAAGTAGAAACAAAAGAAAATAAAATAGAAAAAGTTATTTCATTTATAAAAAATAAAAAAATCAAGGAAAAACAAAGTGATTCAGATAAACAAAATGATATAGTTATACACCAACCAAAAGGTGTTTATTTTTTTGCTCTTTTATTAGAAGCAATTACAAGATTAACTAAATTAATTGTATATATAGTAGTTTTTATATTGACATCAATAGGAATAACAATTTTATTAAATTCTGAATTACGAAATATGGCATTTCAAATATTAGGTTTGAAATAGAAAGAGAGATAGTATGCATAGAACTTTAATTTGCGTAGAAAAAAATGATTTTAGAAGATTAGTAGATATATCAAGACAATATGCAGGAGGAGATTTAAAAAAATGTTACGTTTTTAATAAAAAAGGATATACAGCAGAATTTTATAAAGAAAAAACTATAAATGGAATTAATTGTGTGATATTTGGATGGTCAAAATATGACTTGATTTTAGAAGGATTACAACACGGATATGATTTAACAGGAATAAATTGTGAAATAAATAGAATGAAAAATGGATATATATTAATGGAATTTGAAGGAGAAATGTTAGTTAATTTTAGAGAAAGAAGCAAAATAGATGAATTAAAAAAAGCAATTAACATTGATAGAATAGTTACAAAAGATGACTTTTCATTAGTATATGAAGAAGAGGAGGAAGAGGAGGAAGAGGAGTTTGAGTAAAGTAAAAAATTTAGGCTTTCCAATTGAAGAAAAACTACATAGAAAAATGAAAATGTATTTATTAGGACTAAAAAATGACATTACTATAAAAGATTACATTACAGAACTAATAGAAAAAGATTTACAGGATAAATCAATCTATAAAGTAAAGAAGGAGGAGAAAAAAGTTGAATAAAATAAAAATACTAACATTTACATTATTATTATTAATATTAATTTCAACTAATTGTTTTGCAAATAGTAAAGAATTAAAAACATACACAATTACAGAGACAATATCAGTAGAAAATGCTACAAAATACGAAAAATCGATAAAAGATGAGATAGTAGTTGATAATATTAATTATAAAATAGAAAATATTGAAAAAGTTGAAAATAAAAAGACTCTATCAATTAACAAAGAAATTAATGAAGAGTTAATTGTAACAACTAACAATAAATATAATGTACTAAATCTATTTGAAAATAAAAAAGAAATAAGTGAAAATGGTTACAAAGGTACATTAGAACTTCAAAATGATTCGCTTGAAATCAAAGTTAATAATAGTTATCAAGAGGAATACAAAGTATATTTACAAAGAACTTATAATAATATTTCTAGCAATGACATAAATGATATACCAAAAGAAATAAAAGAAAATGGGACAACCTACTATTTAGTTAATCCAGTATGGAACATTTCTACTACTGAGAAGGTTGATAATAATGATGTTCCAGTAACTTATAATGGAACAATGTATTATGAAGGAATAAAAGTAAGAACAATTATAAGAAACTATAAGGCAAGTATAAAATACACAGGAACATTAGAAAAAGAAATTATAGATTCACTAACCTTTAATGTAGAATATAAAGAAATACCAAAAGAAGTAAATTATACAATACCAACTATTGCAAGTACAAGTGGAATAATTATATTTAGTGGAATTATTCTAATAAAAAGAAAAAATGCAAAAGTATATAATTATAATAAAGGAAAATATAATTTAGTAAAAAAATTACATATTAATAAAAAAGAGCCAATTATAGATATTGCACCATTAAAAATAACAAGTAATAAATTTAAAATAATTTTATCAGATAATATATATAAGGAGCTAAAAGATAGAAACATCAAAATAAAATACTTTGACAAACAATTTGTATACTTAATTAAAGATAAAACATTTGAAATAAATGTATAGGAGGAACAATGAAAAAAGCAAAAATAATATGTATAACTATTTTACTATCAATTATATTAATAATTGTAGGAACAGTAACTTACTATTTTAATAATTATGATTCTAGTTTAGTAGAAGTTGAAGAAATAAAAACAGATTCTAATTTTGAAAATATTATTTATAATAATCAAGAAGAGATATGGAATGAAGATGTACTAGGAATATTAACAATAGAAAAAATAGGATTAACAGCTACGGTTAAAGAAGGAAGTAATAATAAAATATTAAAAGAATATATAGGACATATTGAAGAAACAGCAATATATGATGGAAATATAGGACTTGCTCGGTCACAATAGAGGAAATAAATATAGTTACTTTGCTAGAATTAATGAACTAGAAACAGGAGATATAATTACATATAAAACTAAATTTTATGAAAGAAAATATAAGGTAGATAATATAAAAGTAGTATTTGAAGATGACTGGAGTATGTTACAAAATTCAAAAGAAAACAAAATTACAATGGTAACATGCATTGCAAATAAGAAAAATCAAAGACTATGTGTGCAAGCAACTCAGGTGTTTGAGTAGACTTGCAAAATACTTAGATAAGAGTTACAATAGAAGAAAAAGGAGGAAAAGCTTATGTGGTTATGGAAGAAATTTAATAATTTAAATACCACAAGTAAAGTAATCATTTTAATTTTAGTAATATTATTAATTGTAGGTATAACATCTATTATATTAATAAATTACAAAAAGGTAGAAAACATATCACTTCAAAATGATACAATATTAAGTAGTTCATTAAATATAGAAGAAAATATAAATGAAGTAGTAAATCAAGAAACTATAAATAATGAAATAAAAGAAGAAAAGGATATACAAGAAAATAATAGTAATGCAGAAAATAAACAAGTAATACAGTCTAATAATACAAATAATACTTTGGTAAATACAAGTAAAAACAATAATGTAAGTAATCAAACAAATAATAAACAAGAGAATAATAAGCAAGAAAATACCAAACAAGAAAATAATAAAACGGAAATTAATAAAGAAACTAATAGTCAAACAAATACACCAATAAAAAATGAACAACCGGCAGGAAATGCAGAATTAGCAAATACACACTTTAAAAAATATAATAAAGAAAAAACAAACCATGCAGTAGCATATTTAAATAGTAAAATAAAACAACTTGAAGATTATGAAACATTTGGAGGAAAGGCTATTGCAGTAACAGAAAAACCATGCAAAGACTGGTTTTCATATTCATATGACGAAAAGCTAAATTCATTAGTTATAACAGGTTGTACATTAAAAGTATATATTGAGGATGAATATACATACGACTCAAAGGGAATAAATTATTATTTGTATGATACAAAGGCATACATATATACATATTAAAATTAAACAAATTGAAAGAGGCATAGACCTCTTTTTAATTTGCCTATAAAATATATTTATAGAGAATGGAGGAATTATGAAAAGAAAATTATTAAAAAAATCAATTATAATATTTTTTATTATAATAATAGCAATGAATTATTTGTTATCATTAAAGGTTTATGCAGATGTAGAAATAGGAGACAATACACACTTATATGGAGAAAAAGATTGTATCTCAGTGCTACAAATTAAAATTACAGGGGCATTAAAACAAGTTACAAAAGTATATTATTTAGACCCAGATACAGGTAAAAAATTATATGCATTTTGCATAGAACCATCAAAGCCACGGAGTAGGTACAGGTGCAAGTGATTTTAGTGGTTATGATACATATTTAACAGAAAAAATAAAAGACCAAAGAATTTGGAGAGCACTGTACAGAGGATACATAGGAGTTAATTGGCAAAACACAACAGTTGAGTGTGATGATGATTGGTATTTTGTAACCAAAACAGTAATTCATTGTTTAGTTGATGGAAGTACACCAACAGGTAAATATCAAGTTCCGAATAGAGTAGGAAGAGGAGACAATATTTCTCTTACAGACTTACAAAGAAGAGGACAAAAAGCATTGGATGAATGTACTAAATTATATAATTATGCGATTAGTGGCACAGAAAATTATAGAGAAGCAACAGCTAGTATAGAAAAAGTGGGAGATTTTACAAGTGATGGAAATAATATGGTGCAAACACTAAAAGTATCAGGAAATAAGGAAATAGGAAGTTATGATGTAAAATTAACAAATTTCCCTACTGGGACAACTTATAATAAAAATAGTAATATAGTAAAAATTATTATACCAAAATCAAGTATAGTAGGAGATATTAATGGAAAAGTAAGCATAATAAATGCAGAAGTAAAAACTTGCCCTGCCTTTTATGGACAAAGTTACAATGATAATTGGCAAGACTATGTGACCGCTGCAGACCCATATGAAAAAGCAAATACATCAACAAATATTACTTTAAAAGCTAATAATGGAATTATAAAAATAGCAAAGGAAGATGTTGAAACTAAAGAGTTAATCTCAGATACTACTTTAAAAATAGAAAAAGATGGTCAAACAATAAAAACAGTTACTACAAATAAGAATGGAGAGGCAGTAGTAGAGGGGTTATATCCTGGTACTTATAAAATTACAGAAACAAAAGCAAATGATAATTATGTATTAACTGCAAATGCAACACAAGAAGTGACTATAAAATATGGAGAAACAGCAACAGTTAAGTTTACTAATACTCATAAAAAAGGAAATCTAAAAATTATAAAAGTTGATAAAGATGATAATGATATAACATTAGGAGCTGTCGAATTTGATTTAATTGACAATAAAGGAAACATTATAAAACATTTAGTTACTGATATTAATGGAATAGCAATAGCAAATAATCTTAATACAGGTATTTATATTTTAAGAGAAACCTTAACTAAAAAAGAATATAATTTGGCAATTGATAAAGATGTTACAGTAGAATGGAATAAAACAGCAGAAATAAAAGTAGAAAACGAAAAGAAAAAGGGACAAATAAAAATAATAAAAATAGATTCAGACCATAATGAAATAAGACTTGAAAATGTTGAATTTCAAGTAATAAATAAAAATAATTACATAGTAGAAACAATTAAGACTGATAGTAATGGAGAGGCATCTACTTCTATGTTACCAATTGGAGAATATAAAATAAAAGAATCAAGCCTAGGAACTAATGAAGAATATATATTAAATAATGAAATAAAAACAATAACAGTTGAAGAAAATAAAATAAAATCAATTCAATTTGAAAATGAGCATAAAAAAGGAAACTTAAAAATATATAAAGTAGACTTAGATAATGAAAATGTACCAGTATCAGATGTAGAATTTGAAGTTATAGACCAAGAAGGATATAAGTATAAAACTATAACAAATGAAGAAGGTGTGGCATATATAGAAAACATTAGAAGCGGAATAGCAACTATAAAAGAAACAAAAACAAATAAAATATATAAACTAAATGATGAAACATATTCAGCAGAAATAAAATGGAATGAAACAGCAGAAGTTACAATAAAAAATGAGAAATTAAAAGGTCAAATTGAAGTATACAAAGTAGATGAAGAAGATAATACATACAAGCTAGAAGGAGTAGAGTTCCAAGTTATAAATGCTAATAATGAAATAGTAGAAACTATAACAACTAATAGTGAAGGTTATGCAATAACATCAAAAATTCCAATAGGAGAATATATACTAAAAGAAACTAAAACAGACAATATGCATATTTTAAATGATGAAACTATCAAGATAAATGTTGAAACAGATATTATATCAAAATTAAATATAACAAATAAAAGAATAAAAGGACAAATAAAAATAGTAAAAACAAGTGAAGATGATAACTTTATTAATGGAGAAAAAGCAGGAACACCAATTGAAAATGTTAAATTTGAAATATATAATTCTAACAATGAAATTGTAGACACAATTATAACAAATGAAAATGGAATCGCAATTACAAAACTACTTGATAAAGGTAAATACAAAATAAAAGAAATAGAGGCAGGTAAATGGTATTTATTAAATGAAAATGAGTTCGCTGCAGAAATTAATATACACAAAGAAGTAGTAGAAGTAAATATTACAAATGAATCAGAAAAACCAAATGTAGATATAGAAAAAGATGGAATTATACAAACAACTGCAAATCAAGAAATAAGATATGACTTTAAACTAAAAAATACAGGAAATGTACCATTAAGTAACTTTACTTGGTATGACTATTTACCATCAGAAGTAAGAATGAGTAAACTAATAACTGGAACATATAATCAAGATTTAAATTATAGTATTTATTATAAAACAAATTTAAATGATTATAAACTATTAGTAGAAAATTTAAATACACAAGTAAATAATTATATTGACTTTTCAAATGTAAAATTAGAAGAAGGAGAAATAATAACAGAATTTAAAGCAGATTTCGGAACAGTAGATGTAGGATTTGAATCAGTAATAAATCCATATATTTTTGTAATAGTAAATAACACAGTAAAAAATGTTGATATATTTACAAATAAAACTAGAATAGAAGGAGATAACAAAGGTTACTTAGTATGGGATGAAGATGAACATACAACAAAAGTATATGAAAAGGAAATAAAAGTAAAAAAATTACCTAGAACAGGATATTAACAGGAGAGCAATGACTCTCCTTAATTTTGTTTAGCATAGTGATGCTAAAAGAAGGAAATTAAATGAAAGAAAAAATATATACAATAGAAATGACAAAAGATGAAATGTTAAAATTCTATGTTAATAAGATAATAGAAGATGGTATAAGAGAATGTTCAGAATTTAATATATCAACATACTTAAGTGAATATGGCGATGGAATAGATTTATCAAAATATAAGAATGATATTTTACAATTATTATATAGAGATGAAAGAATTGCAGATGTAATGATAAATGATGAGCTATGCATAGATATGGTATTTTATACAAGCTATTGTCCATATTTTTATGATGAAGTCAATATCGATTTAAAAGAAGAAATAAACATACTATCTGATTTTTATTATTATTGTAGTAGCAAAGTATATGAAGATGGATATATATCTGTTAGAAATTTAATAAACTATTTTATTGATTATAATAAACAAGAAAATGGGGAAGAGATTTGTAATATATTAAAGAAAAATATTGTTGAAATAGGATTCATAGATAAATATATTGAAAAAAATAATGAAACTTTTGTTACACTCAATAATGAGAATGAATTCAAAACATTACTTGGTGTTAGAATAGATATATGGACACATTTTATGAGAGAGTGTATAATAAAT
>CAOJVB010000028.1 GCA_948444845.1 uncultured Clostridiaceae bacterium
AGAAAAAGGGTCGAAACCCCTCTCAAATTTTAATCTTAATATTTTTCTTCTTTTACAATTTTAGGTATAAGTTGTCTTACTTCTTTTAATTTTATATTGTATTCTGCTTTTTCTTTAGCTAGTGTATAAGCATAATCTTCATAACTGCAATTAGGAATTGTTATACCTATATTATAAATATCTTTATATTCATTATATAACTCTATAACTTTTTGATGCTCTGCGTTATATTTCTTGCTAGTGGGTTCTATGTCATCTAATGTTTTCATTCTTGTTTGAAGATTACTAAAAGAATCTCTTATGTAATAACTATTATAAGCTGAATAAAATGTTTTTGCTTCTCCATACTTCTTTAATTGTTCCGATACTGTAACACATAAGCTATATGAAGACTCATTTTCTTTTTCTATTTTTGTAATTGTTTCTTGTAAATATTCATAAAAATAGTTTTCTGCTTTCTCTAGTTTATCTTGCTCTTTTCTGTTTTGTTCTTCTAATGCTATTTGCCTTTTATAACTGTTATAACCAAATATACCGCCTATAATAGCAAGTATTATAATGCTAACAACTGTAACAATAATAAAGATTTTCTTATTACTTTTTTTCTTTTCTTTCTCCATATTTTTACATCTCCTTAATTATAATATTGACTTGCATACTTCTCATAAATATCAGGGTATTTATCTTGATAAGAATAACTTACAGGCTCAATTCTATGATAGCTTTCTTTTGCTTGTTCTTTAGTTATTCCAAATTTACTTGCACATTTTGAATATGCTTGTTCATCATTTAAACTTTTATCTCTCCAAGCTATCATATTAAAATAACAATATATTTCAAAATCTTTCTTTTCTTTTTCAATTCTTTCTTTTTCCTCTTGTTTCTTACGTTCTTCATCTTGCTTTTTTTCTTCTTCAACTTTTTGTTCACAAGTATTATATAAATCTGTTATCGTTTTATTTTTTAAATGTGTAAAATCTTCTAAAATCGCTTTAGTTGATGAATAATCTCCTTTACTCATTCGTTCTTGTGCCACTTCAATAACTTGTTCAACTGCTTTATCTTTTATTTTGTTTTGTTCATCTTTAGCAATACTTTGTCCTTTAGAGCATAACCCATACGCATTATATATATCATTCAATTCAGCAAAAGCCTCTCTATATTTTTCACTTTTAATGTATTTACGATTTATTGTATTTATCATTTTATAAAGCTCTATCAGTTGTTGTTTTTCTTTTATTTTATCTTTATATTCCTTATCCACATTGTTTTTATCAGCCTCATTATACCAGTTAAAACTTTCTTTTTCTGTACCATAATCGCCATTTTTTATTTTTTCAATTTCTTCATCCATTGCCTTATATAATTCTTGATATGCCTTTTCTTCAAAACTTGATTTTAGAATAGGATGTTTATCTATAATCAACTGAAATTTATCCCAATTAAAATCTTTCTTTGCAACAGTATAGCATTGTTCTAAATCATCATTATAATTTCTAATTTGAATACATATAAAGATTAGTATTAAGAAACCAATTATAGAAAATATAATCATTCTTTTATCTATATTAAAATTCATTTTTTCATTACTTGTTGTTTTTGTGTTATCTACAGCATTATAACTTGTCTTTGATGCTTTAATTCCAATCTTTTCTGTATAACAATTATTACAATATCCCTTGTTTCTGTTATATTCTTCGTCTGAAATATCTCTACAACATTCTCTACATCTTTGTTTTACCACTTTTTATACCCCCTATATTAAAATCTTCTTTTTAGTTTCATAAAAACTGTAATTTTTATTTTTTGATTTTTAGAATCCTATTTATTTTCTAGTATTATCTTCAATGTTCTGTAATTTCTGTATAATCTCTGCAAACCCTAATATGAAAATTCCTCCGATAACACCTGATACAACTATAATTAAACCAGTATAAAAATTATCTTCCATAAGAATTAAAAATGTAACAACTGATATAATCATAGTAATAATAGAAAATGCTTTTAATACTGTTGCTATTTGATTATTTCCATTACTGTTTTTAGTATTGCTGTATTTGTTTTGATTATTTGCTTGTTTTATTCCCATTGCCTCTAATTCTTCTTTACTTGCCATTTTTATTTTCCTCCTTTTAATAATTCATAATAATTATAGAAATATGGAATAATTGTTATTTGTACAAATCTTCCAACCAAATATGATATATTTACAAATTTAATTCCACCTACATCATATATAAACATACAGGATTTTATTATTTCATAAATAGCAACTCCAATTACTACTACTGCAAAGACTTTATTATTTATTACTGCTTTTTTTATAAATATAATATCCATTAAATATATTGTTATTATAATTAAACTCAACCCATTTAATGAAAATAAAGATTCTCCCTCCATTATTCCTAATACTATACCTGATACTATGCTTATTATAAATGTTGATATTAGTATATAATTTGCTATTTTGATGTTTCCTTTTTTCTTATACATTCTTATTAAAACTATAACAAAATATATTGTTAAACCAGTAAAGTATAAACTACAACAGTGATAAAGAATAGAATATACATTTATATATCTAAACATAAAAATTAACATTATTACACAACTAATAAGCCCTAAAATGGCTGTTTTCTTTGGACTTTTAAAAAATTCTTTCACATTTTCCACCCCCAAACTTTATAATTTTACATTTTAAAACTTAATACCTACATAATTTTCTTATTACTTGCACAATTTTTATTATTACAATACTTACACCCCCAATCGTAAAAATAATATTTTGTATTCCTGCACATCTTTTGTGTTTCTCCTGTAATGTTATTTATCTCTAGCTGTATCAGTTGTCTTGCTATATCTACTGAATCCCTATCTAAACAATTTTTTAGTCTTTCTAGTAGCTCTAGCATTTGTGCATTTTCCATTTTTTTGTTCCTTTCTGTTATTTTGTCATTCCCTTATTATTGTACCACAACGTGCTGGGCTTGTCTACGTGTCTACACGTATTATGCTAAATATTGTAAAATAATAATAAAATATGGAGGTAAATAATGATAAAACTTAATGTAGAGGAACTACTAAAGCAAAAAAAGATGAGTAAAGAAACACTATGTACTAAAACAAACATATCTCGCTATAACTTAAATAAGGCAATTAAAAATCATAATTCTATTTCATATAGTTATTTAGAACGTTTATGTGAAGCATTAAATTGCGAAATAAATGAACTTTTAGTTTTTGTAAATGAAGAAGAAGATAAGGAATAATACTAACTATTAAAAATTTTTTGTAATTCCTTATCTATTTTTTTGTTTAAATTCATTATCTTTTTTCTATTGTTCCCTTCCTTTTTATAATATTCATTTTGCTTTTTTATTAATTTTTGTATTTTTTCATTAGTTGTTATCTCAATATTCTTTCTATACATTTCTATTGTTTTCAATGCTTTTTCTTTTCCTTCATTATCATTTAATGATTTTCGTATATCTTCTAATATATTGAGTGCGTTTTCTTTTTTCATTATTTCTAATTCCTTTCTTTTGATATTTTTATTAAGTGTCGTCTTCAACCCTAATATATCATACTTATATTATAAAATCAATTAATAAATTTAAGATTTTTGGAGATAATGTTTATATGTTTAGTACAATTAAGTATAATGATAAATTAAATGCAATTGGGTATAAGATAAAAGAATATAGAAAAATTAATAATTTGACGCAGGAAACAGTTTGTAAAAAATTGCAATTACTTGGCATTGATATGTCTGTAAATTCACTAAAGAAAATTGAAAAAGGCGACAGAATAATTAAAGAATATGAACTCGCTCGGATTTTGTAAAATTTTTAAAGTTTCTGCTGATGAAGTATTAAAAGACTGTCTTAAAAATTTAAAATAGTAAAGAACTAACTACTTAATTTTAAGTAATTAGTTCTATTTTTTAACAATCTAAAGTTATACCTAAATCATTTGAAAGTTCCATACATATTGTATTTCCATCAATTTTAATATTATCTAAATAAAATAGTTCAATTATTAAATCTTGCTTTTTTTGGTCTGATATAATTAACTTTTGGTCACTTGCGATAACTTTAGCATTTTGTATGGTTGTATAATATTGTATAGCATTTTCTATTTTAATAAATATGTCTTTACATTTAAAATCTTTTATTTTTCCTTTTAGTTTATTTATTTCTTCAATATTCATAATGAAGCCTCCAGTTTCTTTTTAAATCTATAATATAATGTCTTTCTACAATTACATATTGACATTGCTTCTACATTACTGATTTCATTATTTTTTACTCTTTTTAATGTTTCTAAAAATAGCTTTTCATTTAATATGTATGGTGGTCTCCCCACTTTAGTTCTCCTATTTTTTAAATTTTTATTTTCCATTTTATTCATTTCTCCTATTCCTTGCTTATCGCTATTAGCTAATAGCAATTTATATACAATTTAATTTTTCTTTTATTTCTTTTTGTGAAGGGTTTATATATATTTCTGTTGTTTTAGTAGATGAATGACCACCGCAACATTGCTATTTCTATTATACTAAACCCATTATTAGCCATATTAGTAAAGGCATAATGACGTCCGCCGTGAGGTGTTAATATATCTGAATACTTATTAAATATTTGATTCATTCTACTTCTACTAAGTTTATTTGATTGTCTACTAATAAACAAGTATGGGCTGTCGCTTTTTCTTTCCTTTAGATATTCTTTTAGTGCTTCAACAACTTTATCGTTCATATAAACAGTTCTAACCTTGCCACCGTTTTCCATTTATCTTAATTTCTCTACTATATAAATCAAAATCGTTCATACCAATATTTAGGCATTCACTAATACGTAGTCCTATACAAATTATAATAGTAACTATTGCAAAGTCTCTTTTTGTTTCATTCTCTAAAATCTTTTGTCTAAATTGTTCTATTTGTTGTTTATCTACTTTACAAGGGTTTATATATTGTTTTTGTATTTTTATAAAATCATTATCTTTTATTACAATGTCTGTTTGTACTTTCGTTTCTACTAAAAATTTATTATATTTTGCTAGTGCTGATAAGTTCGCATTTATTGATTCTGCTTTTAATGGTTGTCCTTTTTTGGTTTTCTTAATATTTTTTAGATAACTTTTATAATCTAATACATTTGGTCTATATAATTTTTTTAAATTTTCATTTGTTGTGTCCTTGTACCACTTTTTAAATGATTCTATGTTTCTTATATAATTATCTATCGTATTTATTGACTTGTTTTGTTCTAACAAATAATTTTTAAAATCTTCCATTCTTAAAATCTCCTTTTGAAAATTATGTTTAACTCATTTTTTATCTATATCTTAATAATTATGTTTAACTAACAATTGATTTTTTCAATTTTTATCTTTCTACCTCAACATAATTGACATTATGCGTAGCATATTTTTTATTATAAATTTCTTTCTATATAATCTTTTGTATATTTTATAATTTTTGACTAAATCGTAATATCATCTTATTATAATAAATAGTAGTATTACGATTTCGTCAATTTTTCATTTCTTACAAATCCATAATATAAACAATATTTCAATAATAATCTTTAGTACAATAAACAACATTATTTATCATCTGCCTCCAGTAGTTCAACGTCAAATACTTCTCTTTCCATTTCCAACCTATCATCTGGTGGTGTTCCATTCTTATAGTTACAACAATAATTTATTCCATTATCTATTACCCCATACCAATTACAAAATTGGTCTTTATAATATTTAATATTTTGTGTTCCTGTGAACTGGTACACTGCTTTAAATTTCTTTTCTAACTCTATAATAACCTTGTAGGATTGATAATCTGTATAACCTACCACCTTCGTTTTCCCTTTTAATTTACTAATTAATATCTTTCCCAATAGCTGGTGTTTTTCCCTTCCTACTACATCAAAACTTGCGTTTACTTGTCCTATTTCTCTTAGTGTTTTTATTACATTTATAACGTCTTCATCATCTACTGAATTGTCAAAATAAATTGTTTTTGTATTATAATTTATATCTTTAATCATTTTTTATTTCCTCCAATTTTTAATAATATTATAGAGAGGGCTTACTGCCCTCAATACTACTTTCTAACCCACAAATAAATACTATTATCATAATGTGTTTTTTCTACTTTATCTATTATTAGTGTACTTTTCCATTTTTCGTATTCTTCGTCTGTCCTAAATGCTGTTTTATTGTAGTATTCTTCACTTACTAAATACTTATAACCATTGTATCCCTCTTCTACTTTTGAAATATTGTACTTATGGTGTGTTTTAGTTGTAGGCTCTCCTTCTGGTACTTCTGAATATTTCCAAACATTTACATCTGTTATAAAATCAAAAGCTCCATCTGCACAAGCTCCACAATTTCCCCAATCACAAAATCTTTTTTTGTGTGTTCCGATTTTCTTAAATCTTGTATAGTCTAAGTAGCACCAAGCTCCTCCACTAGTGCAACAACATATTTTTCCCTTTCTACTAATACCAATAAATGGTACATAAGCACCTTCACAAATATATACTTCGTTGTTATCTGTTAAAACTTCGTCAATATGTGCAAACTCATAATATATTCCATATTTGTCTGTGTATTGTAAAATATCTCCTATAACTGGAATCGTTGCATTTTCTCTTTCTTTTTTCATTAGTTCTATGTATTCATTTGCTAGTTTTACCTCATAATCTGTAATATCGTATGCGTAACGTTCTTGTATTCTTTTTAAATCTTCTTTATTTACCATTGTTTCATTTCTCCTTTTTTATTTTTTTAAACAGGACTGACAACTTTCTGTCAATGTTATTATCAATCCTGCTATTTCATTTATTTATGCTACTTCCAAAATTTTAATTTGTATGAATGGTTTTCCCATATTATCAACATAACTTATTATATTGTCTGCAACCTTAACCGTGTTCGTATAATATACCCAACTGTCAACAACTTCTCCATTTTCTTTAGTTGTTAATAATGTAAAAGCATTTGTCTGTACTTTATTAGCTTTTCTTTTTGTTCCTACTAATTGGGGCTTATGTATGTTCATAATTGTTTCAAATATTAAATTTTCTTTATTTTCTTTTAATTTCTTTTTTAATTGATTCTTATTTTTTATCATTTTTTTATTTCTCCTTTTTCATTTTTATAATTGGAAGGGTATCATCTACCCTTCGCATTTCAACCATTGTTCATAAACATAGTTGTAATTTACACCCATTATTTGTGCAAGTTTCGTAAAAACTCTTTCACGTATAAGGCTATCGCATACACCTAATGAACAATAGACGTCCTTGTAGCAGTCCATATCATTAAATAAATCATAAAACGTAATGTTATTATTTATTTCTTGACCTACTTCGTCATCTGGATATTTTCCTATATACCATTTTTTTATTTTTTGATTTTCCATTTTTTCAATTTTCCTTTTTTCTATTTTTTTAATTTTAAAAAGTTATCACTTTACTATTATATATATAGAATATTGTAAACTTTTTTAGGGGGGAGGTCTTCGTTATTGGCGAAGACCTTAAAACAAATATTCTAAAATCTCATTTTTAAAATTTTAACTTTTTTAGACTCGGTATAATCTCCTACTTTCTAACAATACATTTTTACTAACTCTGCTTTACTACCAGACTTGAACCCCATTTGACTTGCAAACTCTTTCAGATGACGTAAAGTAGTAGCTGAATATGTACCATTAATATGTAATTTTCCATTTTCAATCCTTGCCACTTCTGTTGTATAGCTTATTAGCTTTATTATTCCGTTTCCTTCTCTTACTACAAATGCTTTCTTGTAGAATGATTTTCTCCTGTCATAAATTGGTTTTAGTTCTTCTTTCATATAAAAAATACCTCCATATTTCATAAAATAATTTTTTTCAACTACTTTACAAAATATAGAGGCTATGCTAAAATGAATATAGATTTTGCCAATTATTCTGTAAAGTTTAGTTGTGTAAAATTTTAGTGTGAATATATAAGTTTTTGATTACCGCCAAGTTTTCGTAAAACTTATATATTCTTTTTTAGTTTTCTTTTGTTATTATGATTTTGTTTCTTTTGTATTCAATTTTAAGGTCATCATCTTTAGTAAATCCTGTTAGTTCTATTCCTTTTTTACGGAGTGCTATACGATAACCTTTTACAAATGTACCGTTCTTTCTGTAGTCCATAACCTCCGTTAATTTTGCCATTCTATCAACTCCCTTCTAAAAATTTTTTTGAACATTTACCTAAGAACAGGTATCACGTTTCATATTCTTATTATAACAGGTATCACGTTTTTTGTCAACCCCTAATTGTAAATTTTATGAACTATTTTATAACTTAAAAGTATCACTACGACTCACTTTCATAATTTCCATCTAACTTGACAAACGAACAAATGTATGTTATAATATGTATAGTGGATTAATTGTTTTATAATCCATTATTTAATAAGAGTTGCCCCCATTTTAGATATTGCAACCTTATTGATTTTAGATAAAAAAATCAATATAAGGATGGTGTCTAATATGGACTTTTTTATTAATGGAGATATTACTCCAAACTATGAAAACAATAATTATATGTTGTTTGAATGCGATTGTAGAGAATTATTGAAAAATATAGGAGATGAAAGTATTGACTTGTTCTGCTCTGATATTCCATACAAAATAAGTAGCTCTGGAACTGGTAAAAGAAAACAACGGTAAAAAATATGCAGGTGGTATATTTAATGCTTATGAGAATACAGAAGAAAATATTGAAAATATAAAGAAACGGTAAAATATTTACCCATAATGATATTAAAATCGAAGAATATATTGGCGAAGTATATAGAGTGTTAAAAGATAAAGGACATTGTTATTTGTTCAGTAACTGGAGCAACCTTAACAATATTATAAATAAAACATTAGAAGTTGGCTTCCACTTACAGAACATCTGTGTATGGTCAAAAACAAACAAGGTTATGAATCATTATTATATGGGACAAATAGAGTTTATACTATTTTTTAGAAAACGGACGGAGCAAAAGATATAAATAATATGGGAACTTCTAACTTTATACAGATTCCGAATGTTAAAGATAAACTACACCCTACACAAAAACCAATAGACTTAATGAAAGTCATTGTAGAAAACAGTAGTAATGTTGGCGATGTAGTTCTGGATTGTTTTATGGGAAGTGGTAGTACTGGGGTCGCTTCTTTAGAAAGTAATAGAAAATTTATTGGTTGTGAAATTGATAAAAAATTTTTTGATATTGCTAAAGAACGTATAGAAGGTAGTATATAGATACTCCCCCCTATTTTAGCCATCTAGGTATAAAAAATAACCATATATATGGGCGTTGTACTACAACTCAGTCATTTTGAGCATTTTTAAATAAGTGAGGTATAAGTAAAATATTGATATATAGGCAAATATATAATTTTTTTGATAAGAAAGTATAAAAAAGTCCCAAAAAATGAGTCTATTTTACCATTTTAAGGTACTCCACTGTCCTACATTTTTATTATATATTAAAAAAAAAGCTATCACCTACTATATATTATATAGTTACTTGATAACTTTTTTATTTTATAAAAGTTTACATATTACTATATAATATATAGTAAAGTGCTAACTTTTTATAATAAATTTTATCTGTCTATTATTACATTGTATATTATCTATTATATTTATTTGTTTCTCTTTAGATATTATATAACAAATTTGTTTATTGTCAACTGCATATTCAATAAATCTCTTATCACTTATTGCTCGCGAGAAAGGTGTTCTAGTAATATCTAAATACTCATAAATATCTTTTTTTGTGAATGTAATTATATTATCTTCTTGCTTATATTTATTTTTTAGTTCTTTTGGAATATTATCATTTAAAATATCATCACACAATTTAATTACTTTGCCTAAACTTGAATTTTCATCAATTAACTTTGGCTTTTCTACATAATATTTTTCCATTTTTGAATCCGTTTCTATTTTACAGTTTAACATCATTCCTTCCACAATATCAACTACTTCATTATAGTGACAATTCCAAACCACTTTACAATTTTGTATTATCATATCTCTATTTATTCTTTTCATAGCTTGATACGCTTGATTTGCACAATCTAACTTCCTAATTTCTTCTAACTTTTTACACCTAAATTTCCCTACACCATCTATATCTTTTGCAAAACTTGTATCAATATCTCCTGTTTCTAATCTTTCTCCTGTGAAGAATAAATATTTCAAAATACATAAGTGTGGTTGTGGCATATATAATGTTTCTAAAAAACAATTTTGAAAATCTTTAAATCCATTATTACTTTTTAGAATTTCATAGTATGCAACAAATATGTCTTCATCTGGTATTTGATAAGTATATACTTGTTCATCATCTTTATTTACACATCTATCTTTTCTTGTAACTACTAGTGTTTTCTCAAAATTTTCTTCTCTATCATTTCTTAATTCTATTACAATTTTTCTTGAAGCTTCTTCATAATTTATGTATTTATTTCTTTGTGCTGTTTTTGTACCATTTATGTGTAAACATTTAATTGTAAAGTTTGAATGGTCAAATATTTTTTCTTGTGGTATTAGCTTGTAGATATTAGAATGATATTTATATATTGGGTTTAGTTCTGCTGAAGCATCTAATAGTACTGTATTTTTTAGAAAGAATGGTTTTAAATGATATGAAGGGACAAATATTAACTGCTCATTTTTATGTGTAATTTCATTAGAATAGTATGTTTCCAACGATGTTCCTAAATAGAAATTTTCTAATTGGGTTATTTTGTCAAATATGCTAGTCCAATTATTATTACGTTGATACTCCATTAACTTGCCTTGTGACGAAACTGCTTCTATAACTTTTCTTAACTCTCTTATCAATTTTCTAATTTTTTTGATGTCTGTCTTAGCATTAAAGAATTCAAATTTTTTTGGTTTTAATTCTTCTTTTCTTTCTTCGTCTTGTTCTTCTCTTTCCATATCTCTTAACCTATCTATTCTTTTTATTTCATTGTTCAATTCATAGGTTATTTTATCATAAATTTTTACTGCGTCTTTTCCACCTAGTTTTTCTATATCATTTTTTAATAATACATTATATGTACTACTAAATTCAACGGGTTGCACAAAATCTATGTACTCATCAATGATAAGTAATCCACGACCACTCATAAATCTCCATTTATCTTTTGGGTTTAATATTAGTTTTCTATATTTTGAATGAGTGATAAATATAAATGAATACTCTGCTAAATATTGCTTTATTTCTTTTCTGCTCATTGTAGCTGGATTAATAGCAATGGCGACATTTTCGTCAATATCAGTATATTCTTTATACCACTTGTTTAATTGTTCTGCATTTCCTTCACAATCCTTTTTCAATTCACAAACAAATAATACTCCATCAAACGTATTTTTTTTACTGTTTGCAATATATTTAATTGCTCCTTTTAGTGCAACATAACTTTTTCCAAATGCACATTCATTATTGAATAGTGCCATTCTTCCTTTTAATGACAATACATTATATGCTATTTGATTAACAAGTTGCTCCTCCTGTTTTTTTCTCTCTATTTCGTTATGCTTTCCTAATTTTCTTTGTTCCTTTTTTCCATTTTCTAGTTCATCTAAAACTAAAAAACTATAATCTTTTAACTTATTAAATTGTGTCATTTTATTATTTCTCCTATTTCTGTGTTTAATTTATATTTATGATATTTATACAAAATTTCCCAATTATCAAATTTATCCATTGGACTTTCTTTTTCTTCTAGTAAATCAAATCTATCTATAATACAAGTCACTTCTGCAAAATCACATAGCTTTTTGTATTCTTCTAATAGTTCATTTCTTGACACATCTTTGTCAAAAGCTATTACAACATTACTTACATTCATTCTAATTATTTTATTTATTTGTGTTGGACTAATATTATGACTGCCTACTGCTACTGCATTTTTTGCACCATACGTCCATAACTGCATTACTCCCTTTTCTGATTCGCAAATTATAACCTCGTCTTTTTCTTTAATGTATGGAAGTGTCTTATCTAAACCATATAATATTTTGCTTTTTTTACATTGGTTTAAATACATATATTTTGGGTTATACTCATCAACCGTGTCCCATACTCTGCGACCTTTTACCCCTATTAGCCTTCCTAGTTCATCTTTAATAGGTATTGTTATTCTATGTGAATGAATATCAATTCCAATTTCAAATTCTGTCTGTGTTTCTTTTGATATATTATCTTTTAGAAATTCTGTATTATTCCAATCTAAATAACTCTTTAATGTATTTTCATTTAACTGTTTTTGTAATTCATAAACTGTCTTATCTGTTTCATTTTCAAAAGATTTTATAATTTCATTTATATTATCTTTTAACTTTACAAATGGATTTTCATATACTTTAGTTTTATATCTATTGGGGTAATTATTTATTTCTATTCCTAATTTTTCACATAACCATACTACTGCCGTCCAAACTGTTGGATTATCTACTGTTTTATTTACTCTTTGTACATACTTGACTAAGTCAATAATATCTGTTATGTGTTCATTTTCTCTTGTATATGCCTTTACACCTAAGTCATCTAAGTACAATGTAGTAGATGAAGGATTATCTCCATCTAATAAACCGAAAGTATAACAATTATTGTATCGTTGTATATGGTGCATACCTAAATCTTGTAATAATTTTTCAACTACATTTATATCATCTAGTATTATATTTTTAATCTCTTCCGCATCCATTTTCTAACCTCCTGTACTAATTCTTTCTTTTCTTCATAACTTAACTTGAAATGATTACACAAGTCTCTCATTATAAAGTAATGTAGAAGTTTTTGACTATCTATAAAATTGCTCTCTATTAGATACTTACTTATTTGTTCAATTTCTAATTTTCTTGTTATTTTTGTAATTGGATTATCTACGTCTTTTATTTCTGATAAGGCTTGTTTTAACTGTGCTATTTTTAATTTATCATCTACTATTATTTTGCTTTCTTCAAATTTTTTAAGTAGTATATCTGTTTCTTGCTCTGATAACTTTAATATTGTAGATAGTTCATTTTTTATGAGATTGGTTATTTCTTCTATCGAAACACAATTTGCAACAAATAACCTATCTACAATATTTTGTGCCACTGCAAGACGATTCTCGTCGCCCTGCGTAGCTTGTGAAGTTACTAGATGAAGTACTGTGTCTGTTATATTGTTTGATTCTTGCATTATTCATTTCCTCCATTTTTTCCTGCTTTTACGCATAATTCTTTAATTTCCTCTACTAACTTCATTACTTCCTTAGATTTTTCATCTGTCAATTCTTCTTTTTGTTCTTTTAAATCTTCAATGAAAGTTATTGTTGTTTTTACAAATTGTTTGAAATTATTGTTACTTTCATCTGCTTTATTGCATATTTCTTCAATTAGTTCATCAGTTACTTCTTTTCTCTTGTTTACTTCTTTTACAAGTTCTGCTACTTGTTTTACTTTAATTTCTTTTAATGGTGCTTTTTCAATAACTTGTTTTTGAAGTCCATTGTCATCTTTAATTTTTGAAAGTTCACATACTTTAGAAAATGCAAGTTCTTGAATCATCTTGTTTTCGCTATTTGCGATAAGCACTTGGCAATAGTGAATACAATCATAGACGAAGTCTCTTTTGAATCCCATTGAAGTGTACCACTTCTCAAAAAATCCGTTATATTGATTTTTTCCTGCTAATTGTTTTTGAACTTTACCAAATTCTTCTCCTAAGGACTTTTTAATGTTTTCTTTTAATGTATAAATCTTTTCTACTGATTTTCTCATTATATCTTCTGTTTCTTTATCTACTATTGAATAATCAAATTTTATCTTTTGATTTTCTTCTTTTTTTGTTATTAACTCTTTACTCATTTTGAGTTCCTCCTTATTTTATTTTTTTATATAATGTTTGTAATTACTAGTGTTGTAAATTACGTTGTCTGTGTTTATTTGACCATTTATTTTACCTCCTCTTTTTAACTTTTTGAAGCTTCTATATCTATTAAAAAAAACTATTCATATGAATAGCAAACTAAAAATTAAAATTTTTTTAAAAATAAAAAAAGTAGATTTTATGTTTATCTACTTTTTTAAATTTTTTTCTATATTTTTATAATATATTTTATTTACATTTGTAATTATACCTATACTTTTTAAATCTTCTATGTTATATTTTCGTTCTCCTAAGTCATTTTTTATACAAATTTCACTTGTAGTATAGTTTGTTATTCTCCCTATATCAAATCCTTTCAATTTATTCCATATAAATACATCATTATCTATTTCATAATTCGTTCCAAGTTGAACTGTTATTACATCACTTTCATTATAAAATCTATATCTATGAGATAATTGTTTTCCAATTTTTATTGCTATATATGTATATTCATCACTTGCCAATTTAACATTTAAGTTTTCATATCCATCTATTATATTATATTTGGGCAATATATGTATTGGAATAGGATTATTATATAAAATATATGACTTATCTAATCTTTTTAATATTTCTAATATTTGTAATTGAAATTCTTTTACTGTTTCATATTCATAAAAACTATTGTTATAAATATCAAATATTTTATTTCTATTCTCTGCATATGTACTTATCTTTTCTTGAATACTATAGTATCCATTTATTTTTCCACGTACTTTGTAAAATATCTCTTTATTATTTTCATAATCAAATCTATAAACTTTATTGTTGTAAAAATATTTATTTTTCATATATCGTTTGAAACTTATTTCTAAATCTTGCAATTTATTTTCTTTATTTGGTAATTCTGTATAAGGTCTCTCATTAGAACAATATACACCTAGCATAACTGCATATTCTGTTGGAAAACATAATAAATTCTCAAAATCTCTTTTATAGAAATTTATTAAATAATATGAAAAATTGTAAAACATCTCCATTTTATCATTAACTTTATATAATGAAGATATTAATTCTAATATATTTTTTATAACTTCTTTTATATATATTTGTCTTTCCTTGTTAATACTTTTTAATTTTTTCCTATTTAGTTCAAACATTTCATCTTCAATTATTGGAATCTCCAATATATCAAATCCAAAACGTATTTTTAATTCTTCAATTATAAAATCCAATTCATTTTTATTAAGAATAAACATACATAGTGTTTCTTGTATCATATTGAATAGAACTAAATCAAAACTACTATCATTTAATAAATTTGATATATTTAATTCTTCACATATCTTTCGTTTGACTATTGGAGTTGGTGGTCTACGTCCACTTTCTATACCTCCCATTGTGCTTTCTGCAATTCCAATTTTTAAAGCTAATTGTTTTTGAGTTAATTTTTTACTTTTTCTTGCTTCTTTAATTCTTTTTCCTAATTCTTCATTTTCTTTTTTTGGTAAGTTAGATTCTTTAATTGTTTTACCTATATTCATTATATCATTTCTCCTATTTTTTATTTTCTTTAATATATCATAAACTTAAAAAAAAATACAGTTGCTATTCATATGAATAGTTTTTTATTCTATAACCAGAGTTTGCAAACTTAATAAAATTAGAAAGCAAAAGACTGGTTATATTTGACAATTCAAAAAATTGATGCTACATTTATGCTGTTAAATTTTATTAGCATAAGTGTTTTAGAACAACTATATACTTTAATAAACAATTTTTAATATAGTTTTATTAACTATGTCTTTTGATGAGGTTATTAAATGAATAAAACATTTTTGTTAAGTTTACAAAAAGGAATTGCAAAAGAACTTTGTTCAAAAGGACTACTCACAGAAGAACAGGTGCAACTTTTAATAAAAGAATTTGAACAAATATATGAAAAAAATATTATTGAAGAGGAAGTGAAAAAAAATGAAGAGAGCAGTAGCTTATTGTAGGGTTTCAACCGATAAAGAAAATCAATTACACTCATTAGAAAATCAAAAGAAATATTTTGATGACTATATTTCCAATGATAAAGAATTAGAATTCGTAGGTATTTATGCAGATGAAGGAATCACAGGTACAAATATAAAAAAACGTGATGAATTTAACAGAATGATTTTAGATAGTAAATGTGGTAAGTTCGATGTTATTTTTACAAAATCTGTCAGTCGTTTTGCTAGAAATATTTTAGACTCCGTGGGATTTGTAAGAGAACTAAAACAAAGAAATATTGAAGTAAGGTTTATTACTGATGGTATAAATTCTTTTCAAAACGATGCTGAATTAAGGCTAGGTCTACTTGCTACTTTTGCACAAGATGAAAGTCGCCAAACATCTGAAAAGGTTGTTAATGGACAATCTGTTAGTATGAAAAATGGTGTTGTGTTTGGTTCTAATACTATGCTAGGGTATAATATAGTAAAAGGTCAAATGACTGTTAATGAAGATGAAGCACCAATAATAAGAAGTATCTTTCACAAATATTTAATTGAGGGTAAGGGAGCTCATCTTATTGCTAAGGAATTACAAGAAGAAGGAATAAAAACTAAACGTGGTGGTAATAAGTGGACTAATGCTTCAGTGTATAAGATACTAAAAAATGAAAAATATTGTGGAGATTTAATTCAACAAAAGACTTATACTCCTGATTTTCTATCACATAGTAAAAAGTATAATAAAGGAGAACGAGAATTTGTAAAGATAGAAAATCATCACGAACCTATTATTGATAAAGAAACTTTTAACAAAGTACAAGAAGAAATGGCTAGAAGAAAAGAAAAATCTAATGTTGATGGCTCTAAACATTCAAATAGATATGCTTTATCTGGAAAATTGAAATGTGCAAGTTGTGGGTGTATTTATGTTAAAGGAGATAATAGAAAAAGAAGTGATGGAACAATAAGGAAGTCGTGGATTTGTGCTGAAAAACATAAATACGGAAAAAAACATATAAATTCGCAAAACGATTACATAGGTTGTGATAATGATAATGTAAATAATGATATAGTTTTAAATTCATTTAATCAATTAATGAAGAAAATAACAACAGAAGATAAACAAGAAATTGTTAATAGCACCATAAAAGTTATTTCGTCTATAATAAAAAAAAGTGCTTCTTTAAATACAGATGAAGAAAGAATTTGTCAAAGAAAAGAAAAATTAGAATCACAGATAAAAAAAGCTATTACCTTATGTATCAATGAAGTAATTACAGAAGATGAACTAAAAGAGCAAAAAGAGCAATTAGAAAATGAATTAATTTTAGTTAATAAAGAACTAGAAAGCATACAGAACAAACAAGAACTTTTAAATAACAAAGAAACTTTACTACAAAACGTTGAAAAGTCAATGAATGATATTTTAGATTTTCAAAATACAAGTGATGAAATATGCAAGGAAGTTTTAGAAAAAGTCGTTGTAAAAAGTAAGAATGAATTTGACTTTTATATCAAGGGGTATAGCACCCCTTTCTTTAAAAATTATGATGGTGTCATATCACTTACTCCGTTGGCACAGAAGAACTTGCGCACTTAGAAATGGTAGGAACTATAGTACATCAATTAACTGATGGAGTTTGTCCTGAAGAAATTGAGAAAGCTGGACTTGGAGCTTATTATACAGACCATGGTGTAGATGTATACCCACAATCTGCTGGTGGCACACCATTTACAGCTGCTTATATTGCTACAAAAGGCGACCCTATTGCTAACTTACAAGAAGACTTAGCCGCAGAACAAAAAGCTAGAGCAACTTATGAAAAATTGATTGATTTATGCAAAGATGACCCAGACGTTTTAGACCCACTTCGTTTCTTACGTCAAAGAGAAATAGTTCACTTCCAAAGATTCGGAGAAGCTCTTCGTGGAGTTCAAGATAAACTTGCTGAGAAGAGATTTTATATGGCTAATTGTACTAAGAAGATGTGTGATGATAATAATAATTGCTAAAATTTATACAGGGACTGTAAAAAAGTCCCTATTATTTTTACTTAAAATACTATTAATTTATGTATAAAACTACTCGATAGCCTAATCTTTCTAATGGTGATACTCCTATTAGCCTTGGAGAGTAAATTGAATAATCTCCTGGTGTATCAAAATATCCTCCTACACTATAATATCCTCTAGCCCTTACCCATCCATCTGTATATTCCATAACATTTCCTGCCAAGTCATATATATTGTTAAATTTATTTTGTTCTGATGCTCCTGTACTAATAATAATATTATTTTCCCATTTAAGTTTATTTTCGGTATATTGATATGTTTTTCCATAATCTTCTGAATATCGTCCTGTAAATCTATAACTATTATTACTAAAATTTCCGTATTTTGAAGTATTTTGTATATCTAATCCACTATTGCTTAACCATTGCATTAAGTATAGCCATTGTATCGGAGATGCTAAATCGCTTTCTATATTATCATTTTCTTTATACATATTTTGTGCATTTGTTTTTGCATTTTTTAGACTTATAAAATTCCACGGAATTTGCCCTTTTTTACTAACTGGTATGCCTATAACATCATTTGTAGTAGCTGAATATTCTGTTATAGAGTTTTGCATTTCATCTGTTATTCCTGCTTCATATCTAGCAATATAAAATCCACCATATTTTTCTATTTGTTCATTAAGTTTATTTTGATGCTCCTCTTTCTGTTCTTCCTCTTGTAATTCGTCTAAATTATTTTCTATATCTGCTAATAGTTTTTCATCTGTTATTTCTACTTTTGGAATCCACACAAATTGATTGCCTTTTTCATCTTCAATTACAAGTCCATTATTCCATCCCTTTGGAATACCTCCTTCTAGTTCCCAACTAGCACTTTCTGTCTCAACTTTTTTAAAGTCTTGTGGAATAATAGGATTATTGTATCCAAATGGTATCGCCTCTTCTTCTATAGTAGGCTCTTTCTCCCTTTTTAAATTTGCAATTATTACTGTTGCTATCAGTATTACTATAACTATTGAAATTATAGAAATTATTAAAATTTTCTTTTTCATTACATTTTCCTTTCATATACTTGTACAAGTATAATTCTAAAAATACTTTTCTAATATTTTGCTTAATTTTTGTGATTGCTCTTTAGGTACTATAGCTTCACCATCAGCTAATGTAATATGGTACCTATTCTATATTTAATAAATACCTTGCAAACTCTATATCTTCATAGCCCTCTGAATATGAAGTTAAAGATATAATTCCTGCTGATATCCCAAAGTCTTCAGTTACAGTTATTCCATAATATTGACTTGGAATATCGTAATTTATTACTACTTCATAATATTCTTTAGGTATATAAGTAAATTCAGTATTTGTTCCATCTACTCTAGTAGCATCTTTTGCTAGAACATAGCCTATATTTTCTTTATATTTATATCCTAAGTCATATATAATTGGTTCTCCATCTATAGTATATATTACAATTATTATCTCATCTGCTATTCTATTTTCTGCACTCATTTCAGTATTTTTTACAAATCTATCTAGAACATCTTTATTATATATTTTCCCCTGTACAGAATCATATACAAAATATCCTCTTTCTTCTGCTTCTGTTGGCGTAATATCTCTAGGTATAGAATCCAAATTAGATTTATAGTATGCTTTAATATCTGCTAATTCTTTTTCAGCATCATATTGATTTCGATTTTGATATATCCAATACATGATTATACTAAATAAAATTATTATAATTAATACAATAACTATTGCTATTTTTTTGTTTTTCACTTAATACCTCCCAAATCAATTAAAAATTAATATTTATATATGAATAAAATAACATATTAAAACCATATACACAACAAAAATTAAAAATGTTTTTCTCTTTACCTATTTAATATCTTTTTCTTTTCGTTTTCACTTATTCAAAATCCTTTATAATCTGTAAAAAATTGGTAGTCTTCTCCATTATTATAGTATTCTTTTTTATGCTCATTTACTATATAATCAATTGCTTTAGAGTATAAAAAGTCGTGGTCTATTACCCAACTTGTTTTGTTATTGGCTAATATAATTGTTGTAATAATTAGTAATAAAACTATTGCCATTATTGTGCTGATTACTATATTTTTCTTATTATTCATATATTAAAATCTCCTTTTTTCCCATACTATCATAAAAGCAAGTAATTATCAATCACTTGCTTTTTTTAATTTATATATCATTTATTGTCATTAATTTTGTCCCTATATATACATCTCTATTGCCATTTAAAGTATGATATTTTATAATTGTATAATTTTCATAGTTATATATTATACTTCCTCCATCTTTATAAGTATCTCCTGTTATCTTATTATCTTTTAAGTCTTTATTTGCTTTTGCTATTATTTCGTTCATTGTAATTTTATTTTCTAATAAAGCATTTCTTAAAGACATCTCTTCTCCATTTATTAGAATGTTTACTGAGCCATCATAAGTATAAATATTGTAGTCGTATTTATCTGTTTCTGATTTATCTAATATTTTTTGGATTTTAGTAGCTGTTTGTGGTTGTTTATCATAAAAGCGTATTTCAAAGTTTTCGGCTGATTTTAGTTCTATATTTATTGCATTCACTTTTGCTGGATATGTTTCCATTACATAGCCTGTATATGTTATTTTTACATTTGTTCCTACCTCATAAAGTGCATCATTATCTTCCCCTAAGCCAACAGATATTTTGTCAGCTGATCTTCTTATTTCTTCTCCTTCGTTTGGTTCTACTATAATGTAATTTTGTTTTGACTCTATTACTTTTCCATAAAAGTATATAGAATCTGCTATTTCAGCATTTGGTAAATAACTACAAATATCTATTGAATCGTATATTTTTGAATTAGCATCTACATAGTTTATTTGTGCAATTAATGCTAAACTAAGTGTTATACTTTCACATCCTTCTTGCAATCCTATTGTATAAATTTCTCCTGGTATATCTTCGTCTATTGTTATTTCTTGTTTTTCAGCATAGCTATCTCTTGTATTATCTCTTTTTAATATATATGTAGTTTTATTAACATTTTCTCCACTTAATATATAGGTTTCATCTTTTACTTTGAAACTTAGCTCGGTTATAATAGGTTCTCCTTCTTTTGTGTACTGCACTATTCTTATTGTATCCTCTTTTCTATTTTGAGCATTTATTTCCGTATTTTTTATAAACTCATCTAATCTGTTTTTGTTATATATTTTATTATTTGTTATAATGAAACATCCGTCTTTTATTGCTTGCTCTAGTGAATAATCTTTTGGCAAATTTTCTAATTCTACATTAGTTATATTAGAAAGATTTTCTGTATCTGGTGGTGTATATTTTTTTCCCCATGTACTAAAAACTACTGGTTTATTATTTTTCATATTGCTTGTATCTATTATGTATAAACTTCCTAAAATAATTATTAATATCATAGCTATTACAAATATTATTACTCCTACTTTTTTCATTTTTATCACCTTTTTTTCCTTTCTACTATTTAGACACTTTTTTTCGTAAGTTTTGTTGGTGTTTTCTAAAAATATGGGTGAATATTATTGTAATAATTAATAATATACCTAAAAAGCTTAGTATTCCTATATCATACATATTTATATTAGTGTTTTCTTCTTGTATTTCCATTATTGTTTCTTGATTATTCGTTTCTTCGTTTTCAAGTACTTTTTCACTTTCTATACTGTTTACTCTATTATTAGGTAATTCTACTTTTTGTGTTTCACTTTTATCTTCTTGTATTTCACTATTTTCTTCTTTTTCTTTAATTATTACATTTTCTGTTTCAGTATTTTCGAGTATGTTAGATTTCCTTTTATTTATATTTATTCCTTTTTGTGCTATAAATATAATAATTGTTACTATATATAAAGATATGCTACTTATTAGTGTTTCTAGTGTGTGCAAAGATTTATAATATCTCCATTGTACTGTTCCCATTGGCATATTTAGCATTTGTGAAATTTCTTTAAAAGATAAGCCTGAAAGTATTTTTAATGAAATTACCTCTTGTTCTTTTTCATCTAGCTTTGCAATCATTCTATTATATGTATCTTTTTCTATTATTTCATTTATTTCTTTATCATCATTATTAATGTAATATACTTCTTCAAGGTTAACTGTATTTTTTTGTTTTCGTAAGAAATTTAAAGTTTCATTTTTTGTTATACTATATAGCCAACTTGCTTCATTGCTTGTTGGTAGATTATTTGTATTCATATTCCATATTTTTGTAAATACTATTTGTGTAATATCTTCACTATTTTCTTTGTTTTTTAATATTGAAAATGAAATGGCATATACTAGTTTGTTATATCTTTCATATAGTTTATTGAACTCTTTTTCTTCCTTTTCTGCTATTCCTTTAAAAATATTGTGCAGTTCTTGTTTATTTATACTTTTCATATTATTCTTCCTATTTATAATTTTTGATTAATAATATCATAAAGGTACTCAATTAGCAATTAGTTATATTTTTGCCTTTATATTATTTAGACACTTTTTCTCATAAGTTTTGTTGGTAGTTTCTATTTTTATCTTTTATTGACTTTTTCTTTATTTTGATGTTATACTATAGAAAATTTGTAACTATGTAACTTTTCTTATTTATTAATAGAAAGGAGAAAATAATATTACAAAATTTATAGGTCTTGAATATCTTGTTGGTAATGCTTTTATTTATTTAACTGATGAACGGTTTGTTCATTTAAGAGTTATTAATAAGTATCGTTTGGCACTGCAGAAATATTGGAATTTAAATAATAGTGATGCTTTAATTTGTGGTGAAATTATAAATGCTCTTTATGATTATCCTGACTATTTCTCATATAATCCATTTGGTAAAAATGATGGACTAATCGTTTTAAATTCTGATATTTCAATTGATTCATTAAAAGCAAGATTTGTATATCGTTTACCTATTGGTATTGATAAAGACTTTGAAGCCGTTGCTAAAAGTTTATCTTAACAACATAAAAAAATCTCATATGTCATTATTACTAATGATATATGAGATTTTTATTTATACATTAAATCTAAATAATACTATATCTCCATCTTGCATTATATATTCTTTTCCTTCTGAGCGTACTAAACCTTTTTCTTTACATGCTACCATTGAGCCTTCTCTTATTAAGTCATCATATGATACTACTTCTGCTCTTATGAAGCCTCTTTCTATGTCTGAATGAATTTTTCCAGCAGCAGCTGGTGCTTTTGTTCCTTTTTTTATTGTCCAGGCTCTTACTTCTGGTTCTCCTGCTGTTAGGAAGCTCATTAGTCCTAGTAAGTCATAGCTTGTTTTTACTACTTTATCTAAGCCTGACTCTGTTAGCCCTAGTGCTTCTAGCATTTCAGTTTTATCTTCTCCTTCTAGTGAAGATAGCTCTTCTTCTATTTTTACGCATAGTGGTATTACTTTTGCTCCTTCTGTTTTTGCAAATTCTTTTACTTCTTTTACTTTTTCATCATTTTCACTATTTGCCATTTGTTCTTCTGAAACATTTGCTATGTATAATACTGGCTTTGAAGTAAGTAGGTATAGGTCTTTTATCTCTTCTTTTTCTTCGTCTGTTAGTTCTACTGTTCTTGCACATTTTCCTTGTTCTAGCACTTCTTTTATTTTTTCAAGAACTGCTATTTCACTTGCTGCTTTTTTGTCTGATTTTAGTTTTTTCTTAGCATTTTCTAATCTTCTATCTATCATTTCTATGTCTGAAAAAATTAGTTCTAAGTTAATTGTTTCTATATCTCTTAAAGGGCTAATGCTTCCATCTACGTGTACTATGTTTGAGTCGTCAAAACATCTTACAACATGTGCTATTGCATCTACTTCACGTATATGTGATAAGAATTTATTTCCTAAACCTTCGCCTTTACTTGCTCCTTTTACTAAACCTGCTATGTCTACAAATTCTATAATTGCATGTGTTGTTTTTTCTGGTTTATACATTTTTGTAAGTTCATCTAGTCTTTCGTCTGGAACTGGCACTACTCCTACATTTGGCTCTATAGTACAAAATGGATAATTTGCACATTCTGCTCCTGCATTTGTTATACTATTAAATAATGTTGATTTTCCTACATTTGGAAGTCCTACAATTCCTATTTTCATTTATATTTTCCCTCTTTCTTTTATTATTCTTTAATTTTATACTTCTTACTATACAACATTTAGACTTTAAAAACAAGATTATTATTTAATTTTTTTATTTACTTGATTTTCCATATTCAACTTCAACATACTATAAAATCTATTATCGTTTTTAATCTATTTTTCTTGTATTACAAAAAAATCAATCATTTCTGATTGATTTTCTTATCTGCCTGTTCAATTTAATTCGAACAGAAACTTTAATGGTGCCGTTGGCGTAGATATCTACAACTTTTTTCGGCTCTCTTGACGATTGATACAAATATCAATCAATTTATTAAAGTATATCATATTTTTTATAAATTACAATAAAATTTCAAAAAATTTTACAAGAGTTAAATAATCTTGGGTAAAACAATGAAAAAAGGGGATTCACTTTAATCATCCCCTTTTTTTGTTGCTCTCATTGTTAGTAATTGTGCTATTCCAATAATAGCTAATAATGCGATTATACAAATTATTGCATCACTAGAAATAGAAATTCCAAATAATTTCATAAATAATCTTTCTGTAAAAGGTGTCCATGTTATGATGTAGTTTGGATTATCTAACTGCCGTAAATATTCTTCTAATACTACCAATGGGCACTTGAATCCGTACATGACTTGAACTATAAACACCATTACACAAAAGTTAGAATGAAAAATTTTTGTCCTTTTCCATTTTTTAGGTAATAAATATCCACCTACCATAAATACAATTACTACAATGTGAATCGCAACAACCATGTCTGCTAGTACACCATACATACTAAAGCCCTCCTTATAATTGTTCGGAGGTTTGCACCTCCGAAAGTTTACCTTTTCAAAGGTGCAACAATAATGTTACTAATTTTATTATACAGCATTTTACATAAAATTGCAAATTCTATGTTAGCTAAATAGTATAAATTTATTCACTTTTAGCAACTTTTATATATAAATCAATTCGCTAACAATAATTTCTTCAGCTTGACCCTTAATAGAGTTCATAGTACCTACCCAGTATAACATATCTGTATTTTTCATATCTTCAGTTAAATTGCTTTTATCTCTTAACTCACTGATAATCTGTTGAACTCTATTATCTGCTGTTTCTTGTATTTCTTTCAAATGTGTATTTAATGTTCCATCCATAAGCATTATAGCATAATCAACCTTTTTATACTCTTTCAAATATTTTAATCTCATTCTTCCATATTTATTTAAAGTAATTCTTTCTTGTTTAGGCATTGCTAGGTTTGGTATATAATAATCCCCCTCTAAATGATATTCAATACCTGTTCTTTCATCAATTTTTATTTTTGGTAATTCATTATTCATAGCTTTTTTCCTCCTTTTAAAATCTGGTATCATTATTTTTCTTTTTATTCTTGTTTTCATCTGGTATAGCTACTCTTCTATAAATATTATTAGCAATTTCATTATCATTGTCATCAAATATGCCGTTCTTGTATAGGTCATCACTAACAATTTTATAGTTATTATCTTTATCATAGCAAATTCTTTTGTGAAAATGGCTCATAATGCTATGCCAAAA
>CAOJVB010000029.1 GCA_948444845.1 uncultured Clostridiaceae bacterium
CGAAAGTTTACCTAAGAAATAAAATCTTTTTTCTATGTATTTTTGAGTGTGCTTAGCATACTAAATATTTCTGGTGATGATGACATAAGGGGAAATACCCGTTCCCATTCCGAACACGGAAGTCAAGCCCTTATGTGCCGACGATATTTGCGGGTTACCCTGCTGAGAAAATAGGTTGTCGCCAGTTTTTTTATTTTTATAAATAAATTAAAGAAAGTAAATATGTGTAAAATTTATATTTTATAGATATTTACTTTTTTATTGAATATGTTATAAGTTAATATTAGGAAAAGAAAATGTAAAAGTTAAATATTATTTATATTCAGATGAAGATGAGACAAAGGAAGAAATGTTTAAAAGATTTATACAAGATACAAACTCAATTGACATGTATTTAAAATATTATAATTATTTTGATGGTTATCATAGAATATATAAAATTACAGACTTGACTGAGTTGATAAATAAAATATTGGATAGCAATTATTAATGATTTAAAATTAAGAGATTGCTATGCTATACGATATTGATGTATTAAAAAACAAAGTTGTAACAAAAACCATTTTTACTAATAAAAGTAAAAATGGTTTTTTATTATAATTCTAAGAACACATCTTCCATAGAATGACCAACTTTTAAAGGCCTCATATTAACATCCTGACATAGTTTAGGTTTGTCGTTAGATTTTGAAATATTTTTCAAATGAGTAATTTCTTCTTCTGAAAGTCCTTTATATCTTAGATAAGGAATATGTGCGAAACGTAAATGTAAATAAGATTCCTTATTTTCCCAATCATAACTTCTATTTGGATGATTTGATAATTCAAATATTCTGCCTGTACTATCTTTTACATATATAAGCTCACTTTTTTTATAAGACTTAATTTTTATTGTTCTATCAGTTAATAAATCTTTATCATAAGGAAATTCTACATCTTCTGGGAACATTAATGTATTTTTATTTAAGAAATCCTTATCTTTTAGGTTACAAGCAAGTTCACTGTCAGATTTTATTAAATCTTTTATTCTTTTCAAAAATTCTTTATCAGATTCAGAAAAATCTTTTTTATTTGAATATACTTTTAAATGTGAGTATAGTAAATTCAAAAATGAATCCATATTTGGAATTATCATAGTAGCTAATAATCGTATATTAGAATCTGAGTGTTTTTCTGCAATATCTAATAATTCGGAATAAAGCATTATTTCATCAAATTCAATATATTTATTATTTATATCAATATCTTTTATTTTTGTATTTTTTAAGTACATAAGGAAATCATAAAAATCATTTCCAGCTACTGTTGATCTTGAAGCTAGAAATGCCTCTAGAAACCTTGATATACATCTTTCAGCACTATGAGTATGTTTTGACATATATACATCTTTATATCTATCTTCACGTAGAAGTAAGGCTTTTTCAATTTCAGGTAAACTAGAAAAATCATAAATATCTATATAAGTTTTTCCAGATTCACTAATCTTAATACTATTGTCAGAATTACTTATAGGAATATTATTCTCATCAGTTTCTACACAAATACTTTCATAATTTTGAGTTGTTAAATTTGAATGATATCCTAAATATAAGCTATCTCTAGATAAATAGTCCATTCTATCAACATCATAGCTACTTTCATCATGATTCTTAAAATTAAGTAAATCTTTTTCATATAACTGAGCTAATACATTTGGTAAATCTGGGCTTATTGTTAAAAGAACATTTTGAATTTCTTTATTTTCAAGCATAATTCTACTGCCAATTTCTTCGTGTGGACCTCTACTGTTAAAAACTTGTTCTTCCATTGCATGTGAAAGTGGAGGATGACCAATATCATGTCCAGCCATTTTTATTAATTCTGCAATTAAATGTAGTTTTAAATTATTATCCTCAATATATTTTTTCCATACTGGATTTTGATAATTATAAAATAATTCTTCTATTTTCTTATTTAAAACACCTTTCGAATGTTCTAATCTATTATGGTATAAATTAGGAAAATGTATTACAGCTAAACCTAATTGGGAAACTCTTCCTAATATATTCATTGCTTTAGTTTCAAAAAAGTCTTTAAATTCAGTAGGATAATAAATATTTCCATCTGAATATGTATGGCATAAAGATAAATCAATTTCACTATGTAATTCTACATTTTTATGGATAATTCTTTCATCATCATAAAGCCATTCAAAGAACTCTTGAAAAACTTCCTTTTTTGACTCCATATTTTCTAACTTTATCATACTAACTTTGTATAATCAATCTAATAGTAATAGTCTTAGATTGATTCCTTTCTATAAATTTATATAATTAAATTGTAGTAAATATTTTATATATTTAAACTTCAATATAAATATTATACATAAAAAATAGGAAAAAATCAACAAATAATAACAATATGGGAGAGAATGTGATATAATGATGCAAATAGAAAATATATAAATAAAAAGAAGGAGAAGAATATGGCAAAGAAAGAATGGAAATCAGGAACATTTATTTATCCAATACCAGCAGTAATGGTAACATCAGGAGATATGGAAAAATCTAATATAATGACAGTTGCATGGACTGGAATACTAAACACAAACCCAGCTATGTGCTACATATCAGTACGACCTGAAAGATATTCATATAATTTGATAAAGAAATCAGGAGAGTTTGTAATAAATCTTACAAATGAAAAATTAGCTTTTGCTACAGATTGGTGTGGAGTGAGAAGTGGAAAAGATTATGATAAATTTAAAGAGATGAATTTAACAAAAGAAAAAGCAAATCATGTAAAATGTCCACTAATAAAAGAAAGCCCAGTATCAGTAGAGTGTAAAGTAAAAGAAATAAAGGAACTTGGGAGTCATCATGTATTTGTAGCAGAAGTTTTATCGATAGATGCATCAAGTGAATATATAGATGAAAAAGGAGCATTTGATATAAGTAAATGTAATTTAATAGCATATGCAAATGGAGGATATTATTCTTTAGGGAAGAAAATTGGAAAGTTTGGATATTCTGTACAAAAAAATAAAAATAAAGGTACAAATAAAAGAAAAAAATAGAAAATCTAATTGACAAATTAACATAAATTATATATAATACTATACATGTAAAAGTAACTATAAAACTCAGAAAAGTAATTTTTCAAGGAGGAAACAAAAATGAAAAACATTCAAAAGTGGCGGATTGCAGAAAAGCTAATATTTGACTTAGCAAGTGGTAAACAAAAAGAAATGGACTTTAAGGAGCTTAGGAGGCGGATTATAAGTAAGCCAAATATTGATGAAAAAGCCAGCAATCCAGAATATGAAGATGTAACTATTATAATAAAAGAGGCAACACTTAGACTTTTTAGCGACAAATTAGGAAGTTATATAGAAGGGATATTTAATAAAAGAAACAGATTAAATGTAGTGCCAGCGTGTTTTTTGGTACAGCTATATAATGAACAAAATGTCATTAAAAATGGAATAAGCCAAAAGACTATTCCATTTGAATTAAAGTCATTTTGGAAAATGGAAAAGGAGATAGAATTTATTGGAGAGCTATCTCATATACTTTTAAAGCAAAAATTATTGCTTCAAAGTTTAAGCAAGGAGGCTGTTAATAATAAGGAAATTATAGCAAAAGCACTTGAAATCGTTAATTCTTTGCAAATATTACCGCCAAAAGAAGGTAAAGTATCTATTCAATTTATGGAAGAAAAGTTTAATGTTAATACTAATAACAGTAAATTAGATATCATTCCATTGTGTAAGATAATAGTAAAATATTACGTAAAATTCGTTACATGTATGGATACAGCATATGAGAGCTTTAATACACATTATAATAAGCAAAGAGTACGCAAAAGTAGGCAGGAATTTAAAGAATTTATGGACAAATATTTTACAATTACATCAGGCGTAAAGTATTAATAAATAGGAGGTAAAGTGTATGAAAGAAAAAATCATATTCATTTGTAAGGAGAAAAATAAAAAATCTAAAAATGAAGTAGATCGGGAGCAGTTTAAGAATTTAATGGAGGCCGTAAAAGCTAGTTTTGATTGGGATAATGAGGTCTCAACAAAAATATTAGAATTTATTCCAAATTTGGAATGTATACAAATCGATAGAGATAGAAACCAGCAACGTGATGTACCATTTATTGTATGTAAGCTTCAGGGAAATATAACAGAAGTGGTGGAAGTAAAAAGGTGTCACGAAATAATGTGGTCAATACTAAATAAATATGCATTAAAGTAGCAAGCCAACAAATAAAAAGAATCTATAAAAAGTTTAACCAAAAAATGAGCGAAATTTTCGCTCATTTTTTGGTTAAAAAGCATAAGAAATATTGAGAGTTAATTCAATTGTGGTATAATTATTACATAAAAAACTTAATCAATAACTATTATAAATCAAAACAACTAAAATTAGCAATAGAAATAGAATGTTCAAAAGTAAGAAAGTTCAGCTTTTTAGCAAGAAACATAAATAATAAATATATTTTGAATTATAAAAAATTAAAAATGCTGAATTATAATTGTAAAAAACTATGTATTAAATAAAAGAATAAAATAAAAATTTTGACTTTACATATTATTATAAAATTTTGTAGCAAGGAATAAGCAAAAAAAGTAGTTCCTTACATATAAAAAACATTTGACAAATGTCGAAAATTGTAGTAATATTTAAAGTTAAGTAAACATAAGAAATAATAGGAAGGGGAGTAAATAACATGAAAAAAACATATATATTTGGGCATAAAAATCCAGATACAGATTCAGTAACTTCAGCAATAGCACTTTCATACTTAAAAAATAAGCAGGGGTTCAATACAAAACCTGTAATATTAGATAGTTTAAATAGAGAAAGTGAATTTGTATTAAAATATTTTAATATAGATGTACCAGAATTTTTAAATGATGTAAAAATAAAAATAGAAGATATTGATTATTATAAGAATTTCTGTGCTAAAGAAAATGTAAGTATACTAAGAGCATATGAAGAAATAAGAAAAAGATCAGTAACAGCTATACCAATAACCTCAGAAAATAAGAAACTATTAGGATTGCTTACTTTAAAAGCAATAGCAAATGAGCTAATAAGTGGAAAATTTAATAAAATAGAAACTTCATATAAAAATATATTAGAAACCTTAAAAGCAGAAGAAATAATAAAAATAGATGAAGAAATAAACGGAAACATATTAGTTGCAAGCTATGGAAGCGAAACAATATTAACTAATATAGAAATGGATTCAGAAACAATATTAATAGTAGGTAATAGAAATAGAGTTATAGACTATGCAATAAGTAATAAAGTAAAATTATTAGTTGTAATAGGAAGTCATAAGTTATCAGAAGAACAACTAAACAATGCTAGAGAAAATAAAGTAAATATAATTGCTACCCAATATGATGCTTTTTATACTGCAAAATTAATAGGATTAAGTAACTATGTAAAAAAATTAATAGATAACTCAAGAGTGGAAAGTGTAAATAAAAAAGATGATTTAGATGTATTACTACAAATGAGCGCTAAAAAAAGATATAATAACTATCCAGTAGTAAATGAGAAAGGAAAGTGCGAGGGATTAATTAGAATAACAGATATAAAAGAAAAAAATAGCAAAAAAGTAATATTAGTAGATCATAATGAAGTAGAACAAAGTGTTACAGGAATAGAAGAAGCAGAAATATTAGAAATAGTCGACCATCATAAAATAGGAAGTATTTCAACAACAAATCCAATTAATTTTAGAAACATGAGTGTTGGAAGTACAAATACAATAATATATATGATGTACAAAGAAGCAAGAATAGAAATTCCAAGTAATATAGCAGGAATAATGTTTTCAGGAATTGTATCAGATACATTAAATTTTACAAGTCCTACAACAACTAAAATAGATATAGAAGCGGCAAATGAGTTAGAGAAAATAGCAGGTATTAATAAAGAAGAATATGTTAAGCAAATGTTTAAAGAAGGAACTAAAATAGAGGGAAAAACAAAAGCAGAAATTATAACAAAAGACCTAAAAGTATTTCAAATAGATGATAAAAAAATAGCAGTTTCACAAGTATTAACTTTATCAGCAAAGGAAATTTTAGAAGAAAAAGAACAATATATAGAGCAAATGGAAAAAATAAAAGAAGAAAAGGGATACTTTTCATTAATAATGTATTTAACAGATATAGTAAAAAAAGGTTCTTATGTTTTATACACTGAAAGTGCCAAAGATATTTTACAAAATGCAATGCAAGTAGAAGAAATATATCAAGGAATATATAGAAGTGGTATATTATCAAGGAAAAAACAAATTATACCAAAACTTATGAATTCTATATAAAAAAATAAAAAAATATATGATTTTATTTGACTTTATTGTAAAACTATGGTAGAATAAAAAAGCATATGTTGAATGCATATGCTTTTTAAAGTAGTTAAACAATAAAAAAATAAACAAAAAATAGGCATTGGAGGTGTTTTAAATGGCCGTAGCAGTAAGAGAAAAAATTACATTAGAATGTACAGAATGTAAAAGAAGAAATTATATGACAGAAAAAAACAAAAGAAATAATACTGAAAGATTAGAAATTGTTAAATATTGCAAACATTGCAAAAAACGTACAACACACAAAGAAACAAAATAATTAATAACCTTGTTAAGGGGGAAAAGAAATGCCAAAAGATAATAAAAATAAAAAAGAAAACAGACATTTTTTTAAAGATTTTAAAGCAGAACTTAAAAAAGTAATTTGGCCAACACCAAAACAACTTGTAAACAATACAGTTGCTGTTATTACAATAGTAATAATAGTTGCTATAATTGTATTTGTATTAGACTTTACATTCGAAAAACTAAATACATATGGAATTAATAAAATAAAATCAATGGTTGAAACTACAAACTCTATAGATGAAACTACTAATTCTGTAAATGAAGAAACAAGCACAAATGAAGTAGTAAATTCAGAAACTCAAGTAAACGAAGTAGTAGAGTAGTAAAATCAGCAAAAAGTAAATAAAAAGGAGGCTTTAAAAATGTCTCAAGAAAATGAAAAACTAGATAGTGAACTAGAACCACAATGGTATGTAGTACATACATATTCTGGCTACGAAAATAAAGTAAAAACAGACTTAGAAAAAACAGTAAAAAATAGAGAACTTGACGAATACTTCTTTGAAATAGTTGTACCAATGGAAGAACAAATTGAAATAAAAGAAGGAAAGAAAAAAGTAAACTTAAAAAAAGTTTTTCCAGGTTATGTTTTAATAAAAATGATTGTAACAGAAGATACATGGTATATAGTTAGAAATACAAGAGGCGTTACTGGCTTTGTTGGTTCAGGAACAGATCCAATAGCATTAACAGAAGACGAAATAAGACAAATGGGATTCGAAGTATCAATGCTTAAGTTTGATTATAATATAGGCGATAGTGTTAAAATAACAGGAGGCTCATTTGATGGATTTATAGGAACTATTCAAGAAATTAACAAAGACAAAAACAAAGTAAAAGTATCAATATCTATGTTTGGAAGGGAAACACCGATAGAGGTAGACTTCTCACAAATAGGTAAAATAAGCTAGTTTAATAAAGAATTTAAGTAAAAAAACTTAAATATCTTAATTAATAAATCTATAATTATTTAGAATAGAATATAAATTCTATCATCTAAATCAATATACTTCAAAACTTAAAGGAGGTGCTAAAAAAATGGCAGAAAAAGAGATAAGTAATTTAATAAAATTACAAATAGAAGCAGGCAAAGCTACACCAGCTCCACCAGTAGGTCCAGCATTAGGTTCAAGTGGTGTTAATATTATGCAATTCGTAAAAGAATTTAACGACAGAACTGCAAACCAACCAGGAATGATAATACCAGTTGTTATAACAGTTTACAAAGATAAATCATTTACATTCATAACAAAAGTACCACCAGTAGCAGTACTAATAAGAAAAGCTATAAAAATCGAAAAAGGTTCAGGAAAACCAAACAGAGAAAAAGTAGGAACAATTACTAAAGCTCAAGTAGAAGAAATAGCTAAACAAAAAATGCCAGACTTAAATGCAGCATCATTAGAAGCAGCAATGAGTATGGTTGCTGGAACTGCAAGAAGCATGGGTGTTGTAGTTGTTGACTAATAAACAATATGTTTATTTTTAAGCAAATAACCAAACTAAAAAATTGGGAGAACTAAAAAAGTTCGTTAAAACCAAAAGGAGGAAAGAAAATGGGAAAAAGATTTGAAGAGTGCTCAAAACTTATTGATAAAAACAAATTATACGAAGTAAAAGAAGCACTAGAAGTAATCGAAAAAATGCCAAAAGCTAAATTCGATGAAACAGTTGAATTACACGTAAAACTAGGTGTAGATTCAAAACATGCTGACCAACAAGTAAGAGGTACAACAGTACTTCCACATGGTACAGGTAAAACATTAAGAGTATTAGTATTTGCAAAAGGGCCAAAAGCTGAAGAAGCTGAAAAAGCAGGAGCAGACTTTGTAGGAGCAGAAGAACTAATACCAAAAATAGAAAAAGAAAACTGGTTTGACTATGATGTAATCGTTGCAACACCTGACATGATGGGAGTTGTAGGAAGATTAGGAAAAGTATTAGGACCAAAAGGATTAATGCCAAACCCTAAATCAGGAACAGTTACAATGGATGTAACAAAAGCTATAAACGAAATCAAATCAGGTAAAGTTGAATACAGATTAGACAAAACTAACATTATCCATTTAGGTTTTGGAAAAGTTTCATTTGGTGCAGAAAAATTAGCAGAAAACTATGAAACAATAATGAATGCAATAATAAAAGCTAAACCAGCAGCAGCTAAAGGACAATATATTAAGTCTGTTGCAATTTCTACAACAATGGGACCTGGAATGTATATTGACCAAAAATAATAATTATAGTAGCCAAAGAAAGTAGGCATAAAAGTAAGTCCTACCGAGGCATAAAAAGAAAAGAGATTTACAAGAAATCTAATCTTTTATGCCAAATGTGGCTATAAAAGATTAGATTTTTTGTATAAAAAGTAGTCAGAAGACAGAAATTAGAAGTCAGAAGATAGAAGTCAGAAGATAGAGAATGGAAATGAAATAGTGTAGATGATTAGGAGAAATTGTAGGAGCGACTATTAGTTGTCCACGCTTCAAAGAAACTACAAAAAAATCCGAACTCCAACCTCTGACTACTAACATCAAACTTGACATCTAACATCTGGTATTCGACCTCAAAGAGATATTAGGAGGTGAAAACAAAATGGCAAGTGAAGCAATATTAAAACAAAAAGAAGAAGAAGTAAGTGCATTAGCAGAGAAATTTAAAAACTCTAATTTAGTACTTTTAACAGATTACAGAGGAATAACAGTTGATGATGTAACTAATTTAAGAAATAACTTAAGAGAGACTAAAGCAGAATATAAAGTAATAAAAAATAATATAGTAAGAAGAGCATTAGAATCAAATGGTGTAGCAGGTTTAGAAGGAGCACTAGAAGGACCAACAGCAGTTATAACAACAGACGGTGAATATTTAGATCCATTAAAAGCAATTTACAAATTTGCTAAAGACAATGAATACTATAAAATAAAAGGTGGAATAGTTGAAGGTAAAGTATTAAGCGTAGAAGAATTAATAACTTTAGCAAAATTACCATCAAGACAAGAATTACTTGGAATGCTTGCAGGTGGTTTACTTGGAACTATTTCAAAACTTGCAGTCGGCTTAGATCAAGTTAGAATGCAAAAAGAAAATGCATAAATATGAAAACAAAAAATCAAAGTTACAAGAAATAATAAATATATGTAGAGGCTGAATTGGTTAGGAATACATATAAGAAATACCTAATTTTGCTCAATACAAAATTAAAATTGTAATTAAAAAAAATGTAGTGACGACTACCAGTTGTCTAAATAAAGAATTGTGAACTTAAATCACAAAAATAAAAGAATGTAAAATCTAAAATAAAATTTAGGAGGAAATTAAAATGATAGAAGAATTAATCGAAAAAATTGACGCTTTAACAGTAGCTGAACTTGCTGAATTAGTTAAAGCAATTGAAGAAAAATATGGAGTATCTGCAGTAGCAGCAGCTGCACCAGCAGCTGGAGGAGCAGCACCAGCTGCTGAAGAAAAATCATCTTTTGACGTAGTATTAAAAGATGCAGGAGCAAACAAAATCCAAGTAATCAAAGTTGTAAGAGATGTTACAGGATTAGGATTAAAAGAAGCTAAAGAATTAGTAGATGGAGCTCCAAAAACAGTTAAAGAAGGAGCAAGCAAAGAAGAAGCAGAAGAAATCAAAGCTAAATTCACAGAAGCTGGAGCAGTTATCGAACTTGCTTAGTTTTAAATAAAAAAATTGCTAAAATTTAATTTTAGCAATTTTTTTAGTGCTGGGGAAAATAAATTATAAAATTGTAATTGTACAATTGACAATCAAAAATATAAGTTATAAAATATAAAAAATACAATATATATGTAGAAAACAGATAAAAGGAGAAAACTAAAAATGGTTATATTATTAGATGCAATGGGAGGAGATAACGCACCAGACGCAAATATAAAAGGAGCAGTAAAAGCTATAAAAGATATAGAAGCTAAAGTATGCTTAGTCGGAAATAAAGATATCATTAATTCTAAAATAAAAGAATTTTATGGTAAAAATGACATTTCAGAAATATCACCAAGGCTATCTATACATCATACAACAGAAATTATTGAAATGTGTGATATACCAACACAAGCAATCAAACACAAGAAAGATTCTTCAATGGTAGTAGGCTTTAAGTTACTTAAAGAAGGAAAGGGAGATGTATTTATATCTGCTGGAAATTCGGGTGCACTTTTAACAGGGGCAACACTATTAGTTGGGAGAATTAAAGGAATAGATAGACCAGCATTAGCAGGAATACTTCCAGCATATAAAGGAAGATTAATGCTTATAGATTGTGGTTCAAATACAAATTGTAAGCCAATAAACTTACTTCAATTTGCACAAATGGCAACTATATATAATAGAAATACCTTTGGAATAGAAAGACCAACAGTTGGATTATTAAATATAGGAACAGAAGAAACAAAAGGAAATGATTTAGTAAAAGAAAGCTACCAATTATTAAAAGAAAAATCAGAAGAACTAAATTTAAACTTTGTAGGAAATGTTGAAGGAAGAGATGCATTTTCAGGTAAGCTTGATATATTAGTAGCAGATGGCTATACAGGAAATGTATTTTTAAAAACAGTAGAGGGTGTTGGAAAATTAGTAAAAAGAACATTAACAGAAAGCTTAAAGAAGAATATTTTAACTACAATAGGTGCAATACCAGCACTTCCATCAATAAAAGCATTTGCTAAAACTATGGACTATAAAGAATATGGTGGTGCATTATTCTTAGGAGTAAAAAAACCAGTAGTAAAAGCACATGGGAGTAGTGACGAAAAATTATTTGAATTTACTATAAAACAAGCGGAACAGTTTGTAAAAAACAAAGCAGTAGATAAAATGATAGAAGAATTTGAAAAATAGTATTGACAATTGTATAAAGTTGTATTATTGTTAATGCGAGCATAAGAGAAGTACCGAGAGGGGGTGTAATTATAAATGACACAAGAAGAAATATTTGAAAAAGTAAAAGGAATTATAGTTGAACAATTAGGTGTTACAGAAACATCAGTAACAATGGAAGCTTCTTTTATAGATGACTTAGGAGCAGACTCATTAGATATTGTTGAATTAATAATGGCATTAGAAGAAGAATTCGATACAGAAATTCCAGATTCAGATGCTGAAAAAGTAGTTACAGTGGGTGACGTTGTTGACTACATAAAAGATCATGTTGAATAAAATATATAATTTGATTTTTTATAATAAAATAGAAAATAGCAGAAATATATAATAAATTTCTGCTATTTTTTCTATGCAATATAAAATACATATATTGTAAAGTGGTATATAAAAACAAAAAATTAGAAAAGACTTATAATAAAAATCTATAAAGGAATAATAATAGAGCTATATCATATTGGAAAAAATTTCAAATACCCCTTTTAATTTTAGAAATTATGTTATATAATGTAGACAAAGGAGATACAAATGGAATTACAAAAGTTAGAAAATAATATAGATTATACATTTAAAAATAAGGAATTGTTAAAAAACGCATTAACACATACTTCATATGCATTTGAAAGAAATACAGTGAGTAATGAAAAATTAGAATTTTTAGGAGATAGTATATTAGAGTTTATATCTAGTAAATATTTATATAAAAATTTTCCTAATCTTTCAGAAGGTGAGCTTACTAAAGTTAGGGCTACAATTGTGTGCGAAGAAAGTTTATATAAAATTGCTAAGAAACATAACTTTGACAAATTTATATTTTTAGGTAGAAGTGAAACTGCTATACACAAAGAAGTAAGAAAAGCAATTATGGCAGATAGTGTAGAAGCGGTAATAGCAGCTATATATTTTGATTCAGATTTGCAAGAAGCTGAACGCTTTATTACAGAAAACTTAAAAGAAGAAGCATTACTTGCAAGTAAAAATGTAGGGCAAAAAGATTACAAAACAGTACTACAAGAAAAATTGCAGGCTAATGGAGAAGTACATATAAAATATGAAATTATAAAAGAAGAAGGACCTGACCATAATAAGAAGTTTACAGCAAGAGTAAGTTGCAATAACAAAGTTCTAGCAACAGGAGAAGGAAGAACAAAGAAAGCAGCAGAAATGGAAGCAGCAAGAAAAGCAATGAATAAATAGTAAGAGATTTTTCAAATTTGCTAGAAAGGAGAAAATGAGATGAAAAAAGAATACATTATACCAATATTCGTGCCACATTTAGGATGCCCACATGCCTGTATATTTTGTAACCAAAGAAAAATAAGTGGCGAACAAAAAAATGTAAGAGCAGATGATGTACGAAACACAATAGAATATTATTTAGATAATTTTAAAGACGATAATAAATTAGTAGAAGTAGCTTTTTTCGGTGGAAGTTTTACAGCGATTGATATAGAGCTGCAAAAAGAATTATTAGAGGCTGCAAATGAATACATACAAAAAGGATTAGTAAATGGTATACGTATATCTACAAGGCCAGATGCAATAAATAAACAAATTCTTAAAATGTTAAAAAAATATAATGTTAAAACAATAGAATTAGGAGTGCAATCTGCTAATAATTATATATTACAAAAAGCAGAAAGAGGGCATGCATTTGAAGATGTGAAAAAGGCTTCAAAGCTAATTAATAGATATGGTTTTATATTAGGTCATCAAATGATGGTAGGTTTGCCAGAAAGTACAACATTAGATGAAACAAACACAGCTAAAGCTTTAATAAAGTTAAAACCAAAAATAGTAAGAATATACCCAGTACTAGTAATAAAAGGAACTAAATTAGAAGAAGAATATAATAATGGAAATTATGAACCACTATCAGTAGTACAAGCAGTAGAACGTTCAAAAGAAGTAGCACACTTATTTAATAAAAAGAAAATAAAAGTAATAAGAATAGGGCTTCAAAATACAGACGAAATATGTGAGCCAGGAAGTAAAACAAGTCAAGTAGTAGCAGGGCCATATCACTCCGCATTTAGGCAATTAGTAGAAGCGGGAATGTGGTATGATGTAATAGTAGCCAAAATTAAGAAATTTAATACAAAAGTAAAACAGGTACAAATAAGAGCAAACCCAGAAGATATAAACAATATAATAGGCCATAAAAAAGAAAATATAGAAAAGTTAAAAGAAGTATATGAAGTAGATGCTAGAGTAAAATCAGATGAAACAATAAAAAATGGAAAATTTGAAATAACAATAGAAAAGACATATGATGATATAATACAAGAAAAGCAAAAAATAAACAACTAGAAAGGAAATTTATTCGTTTCTAGTTGTTTGTTTTTTGTACAATTTTCATTTGTATAAAAATTCCAATAATAACAAATACTTATAAAAAGTGAAATTATGAATTTCTATTTTTTAGAAATTATAATTTTTACGATAATTTTCTAGCTATAGAAAAAAGGAGATTATTATGGAATATGTAGAAATAAATAGCAAGCTTAAAATACGAAGGTATATATATGATTTTATATTATTAATTATTGGATGTGCAATAATGGCAATATCCACATCATTTTTTTTACTTCCAAATCAGCTATCATCTGGAGGCTTTACAGGTATAGCAACAATAACATACTATTTATTAAAATGGCCAGTGGGAACAGTAATATTTGCGTTAAATATACCATTATTTATATTAAGTTATTTTAGAATAGGAAAGGAATTTTTAATAAAAGGTATATTAGGAACAATATTTTTATCTGTATTCATAGATATATTTGACAAATTTAAACCTCTAACACATGATAGAGTATTAGGCTGTATTTATGGTGGAATAATTATGGGAATAGGAATGTCACTAGTATTAAAAGGCTCAAGTTCAACAGGAGGAACAGACCTTTTATCCTATATCATAAAATCATATAAACCATATTATAGAACCAGTAACCTAATAGTGATTATAGATATTGTAATAGTAAGCTTAAATGTAATATTTTTAAAAGACATCGAAATAGGATTATATTCAGCAATTACAATATATTTAATGGGAAAAATGTTAGATATAATATTTGAAGGTGTATATTTTACAAAAATGATATTTATAGTCTCAGATAAATACAAAGAAATATCAAAAGAAATAGAGCAAAATGTCCGAAGAGGAGTAACCGGTTTGAAGGCGACAGGAATGTATACAAATGATGAAAAGATGATGCTATGGTGTATAAGTTCCAGAAATGAAACAATACGAATAAAACAGATATGTAAAAAAATAGATAGAAATTCATTCATAGTAATTTCAAATGCAAGGGAAGCATATGGAATAGGATTTAAAAGAAACTAAATGTAAAAACACCTATGAGTTTAATGCCAAAATAGCTTGATATTCCTCCAAAAATAATATATAATAAATATAGTTATTTTTGGAGGAAATGTATGCAAAAGACAATGAAAATAGTTGGTAAAATAATATCTTTATTAATTACATTAACATTAATATTTGTAGCCTATAAAGTATATAGTATAAATAATTTTAATGAGTATATAAGAGCAGAATATAATAGTGGACTTTCTAATTTTTCAAGAGACCCGCAAAATAAATATTCTAAAAAGGACAGCTATAAAATAGAAAATACAGATTATAATGATGCAATGTTTTTTAAAACCATACCAGTTACACCAAATACTTCTTATAAAGTAAGCTGTATGGTAAGAACTGAAAATGTAGTAAATAAAAACCAAAATACAGATGCAGGAGCACATATTTGTATAAATGAAACAACAGAAAAATCTGATAATGTAGTGGGAACAACCGATTGGACAAAAACAGAATTCATATTTAACTCAAAGAATAGAAATGAAGTTCAAGTAGGATTTAGGCTTGGAGGAAATTTTGATGATTCAAAGGGTACAGCATGGTTTTCAGACATAATAATAGAACAAGGTATAGCAGATAACTCAAACAATTGGAAGTTCTTATGTTTAATATTTGATAAAACAGATGTGAATTTACAAATAAATGGAGCAATCAAAAACTTTAATTTATCACTATCTAGCTCAGATGTAGAAGATATGAAATTATGTATAAACAGATTCAAAAATTCTATGGAACAAATGTCAAAAGGAAAAATGAAAGTAGAATGCAATATTTTAGAAGTAAAAACACCAATAACAGCTATGTCATATGATGATGAGAATGGATATTTTGTATCACCATATGACGTAAAAAATGTTATAGACCAATATATCAAAATGGGAAAATATGATCATATATTTATAGCCTTTAGAACAGGGGATATAAATTCAAAAAATGAAATACCTGTAAATGATTGGATAGGACTTGGAAGTATGGAATATAGAAATATAGGTTTTTCCAATATAAGACTTCCAAATAGTGATTCAAACTACATATATAAATATGATGAGAGAATAAATACATTTCCAGAAGAAGTATATGTACATGAATTTCTACACAGCTTAGAAAGAAATGCAGCAGAATATGGTTATGAAAGACCAGAATTACATGATAATGAAAAATATGGTTATAAAAGTCAAAGTATAATAGGTTTAAAAAAATGGTATGAAGACTATATAAATAAAAATGTGAAATCTTCTATTAAAGGTTATGTAGGGCTTCCAGAAGAAATATATACCAAGAAACCATCAAAAACCACAGATTTTAAATATTCAAGGAAATTAGACTATTTTGAAGAACCACAAAACATACTAGAAGAGTTAAATATAATTTTTAAGAGAATAGGAAATTTATTTAATGTAATGCAAGCACAAATTGTAGGAGGAAATACAGAGGTCGAGATTTAAAAAAAGGAGAAACAATGAAAGTATCAGAATTTAATTATAATTTACCAGAAGAACTAATAGCACAGGTACCCATAAAAGATAGAGACATGTCAAGACTAATGGTACTAGATAGAAAAAATAAAACAATAGAAGATAAAATATTCAAAGACATACTAGACTACTTAAAACCAGGAGACTGCCTAGTAAGGAACAACACAAAAGTAATACCAGCACGTTTATATGGAGTAAAAGAAGAAACTGGAGCAAACATAGAATTCTTACTTCTAAAAAGAATAGAAGGCGATACATGGGAAACAATGGTACACCCAGGAAGAAGGTTAAAGCCTGGAACAAAAGTAAAATTTGGAGAAGGATTATTAAAAGCAGAAATTTTAGAAGTTCTAGAAGGAGGAAATAGAAAAGTACGTTTTGAATATGATGGAATATTTAATGAAATACTAGACCAAATAGGCCTAATGCCACTACCACCATACATACATGAAAGCCTAAAAGAAAAAGATAGATATCAAACAGTATACGCAAAACACGAAGGTTCAAGTGCAGCACCAACAGCAGGCTTACACTTCACAGATGAACTACTAGAAAAAATAAAAGAAAAAGGTATAGAAATAGCAAACGTAACATTGCACGTAGGAATAGGAACCTTCAGACCCGTAAAAGTAGAAACGATAGAAGAACACGACATGCACAGTGAACACTACTACATAAAGAAGGAAGACGCAGAAAAAATAAACAAAACGAAACAAAACGGAGGAAGAATAATAGCAATAGGAACAACATCATGCCGAGTACTAGAATCAGTAGCAGACGAAGAAGGGCTAGTAAAAGAAACTGAATGCGACACAAACATCTTCATATACCCAGGCTACAAATTCAAATGCATAGACGCACTAATAACAAACTTCCACCTACCAGAATCAACGCTAATAATGTTAGTATCAGCACTAGCAGGCAAAGAATATATAATGCAAGCATATGAACACGCAGTAAAAGAAAAATATAAATTCTTCAGCTTTGGAGACGCAATGTTTATCAACTAAAAGGGACGACCTTTTTTCAAAAATTTTTGCTAAAGGGGACACCCCATCTTAAAAATAGGGGGATAAAAAAAGATAGGGGCTAATTAAATAGGGGCAATTATAAAAAAGAAAGGAAGATGTAATATGCCTAGATTAGCTAGAAATCAATTAGAAGGAAAACAATTTGTTCATGTAATGGTACAAGGAATAAACAAAGAAAAAATATTTTTTAAGGAAAGAGAAAAATTAGAATATATAAAATTATTAAACAAATATAAAAATGATTATAATATAAGTATTATAGCATATTGTGTGATGAATAATCATGTACATATATTAATTGATACAGGTAATATAAACAATCTTACAAAATACATGCATAAAGTAAATACATCATATGGAATTTATTTCAATAAAAATAGAAACAGAGTAGGATATGTATATAGAGATAGATTTAAAACTCAAGCAATAAATAATATGGAACATTTATATAATTGTGTATTATATATCCATAATAATCCAGTAAAAGCGAAGATATGTAGGTGTGCTAAGGAATATAAATTTTCTTCATATAAAAACTTTTTATATAAAGAAAATGAAAATATGATGATAAAGATTTTCGGAGGTAAAAATACATATATAAAATCAAACAATAATCAAAATATAATAGATATGAATTTTTTAGAAGATGAAACTGACAATGATGAAAATATTAAAAACACAATAAATGATTATTTTATAAAAAATAAAACAAATTATTTAGAATTAAAAGTCCAAGATAATTTGCTAGAGCCAATAGCAAATAAACTTAAAAAAACATATAATCTATCTAATATAAAAATATCAAAATATTTAGAAGTTAGTAAATATAAAATTGATAAAATAATAAATAATAAAATTTAAAGGAGTGTCCCTTTTAGCAAATTTTTTCGAAAAAGGGGCGTCCCTTTTAGAAGGAGAAAGAAATGAAACAAGCAATAACATATGAATTATTACATGAATGTAAACAGACGGGTGCAAGAAGAGGGGTTATTCATACACCACATGGAGATATACAAACACCTATATTTATGCCAGTTGGAACACAGGCTACAGTTAAATCTTTGACACCAGAAGAACTAAAAGAAGAGGTTGAGGCTCAAATTATTCTTTCAAATACATACCATTTATATTTAAGGCCAGGTAGTAAAATTGTGAAAGAAGCAGGAGGTCTTCATAATTTTATGAGATGGGATAGACCAATTCTTACTGATAGTGGTGGATTTCAAGTGTTTAGCTTGGGAGATTTACGTACTATTTCAGAAGAAGGAGTTACTTTTAAATCTCACTTAGATGGAAGTAAACATATTTTTACACCTGAAAGTGTAATGGAAACAGAGGAAGACTTAGGTGCTGATATTATTATGGCTTTTGATGAATGTTGCCCTTATCCTTCTACTTATGAATATACTAAAAATTCTATGGAGAGAACTACTAGGTGGGCTAAACGTTGTAAGGAGGCTCATACTACTACTGATAAACAAGGTTTATTTGGAATTATTCAAGGTGGTTTTTATAAGGATTTAAGAGAGCAAAGTGCAAAAGAATTAATTAAACTTGATTTACCAGGTTATGCTATTGGAGGAATTAGTGTTGGTGAACCTAAAGAAGAGTTTTTAGATATTTTGAGATATACAGCACCACTTATGCCTAAGGACAAGCCTAGATATTTGATGGGAGTAGGTACACCAGATTATTTAATAGAAGCGGCAAAAGCTGGAATTGATATGTGTGATTGTGTACTTCCAACAAGAATTGCAAGAAATAGTACAGCAATGACTTCTAAAGGAAAAGTAGTTGTTAGAAATGCTACTTATGAAAAAGATTGGGGACCTCTTGATGATGAATGTGACTGCTATGCCTGCAAAAATTACACCAGAGGATATATAAGGCACTTAGTAAAGGCCAATGAAATATTAGGAATCAGATTACTATCAATACATAACTTAAGGTTCTTGACTAAATTAATGGAAAGAGTTAGAATAGAAATAGAAAATGATAATTTAGGAACATTTGCAGAAGAATTTTATAGAAAATATTATGGAGAATAAAATACAAAAGAGGAGGATGTTATGGAAATAATAGGGACTAACCAAGATGAAAAACAGAAGAAAAACAAAAAGTTAATGATAATAATTACAGTAGTAATTGTAATATTACTACTTATTAGTATAGGACTATTTGGTGCAATTTATTATTTAAAAGCACAAGAGTTTAAATTTATAATAGATGGTAAAACAATATCAAGTAAGTCTATGTCAAATGATTTATTTGTATATGAGAATGACAATATATATGTATCATTAAGAGATATATCAGAATTAATAGATTATAAATACTATAATGGCGGATACAAGCAATATACAGAAGATACAACTAAGTGTTATTTAGAAAGCAAGAATGAAGTTGCTACGTTTGAAAAAGATTCTACTACTATATACAAAACACCAACAGGAGAATTAGACTATACTTATTTTACAATAGATGAACCAATAAAAAGAATAAATGGGAAATTATATATTAGCTCAAAAGGATTAAATACAGCATGCAATCTTCAAATGAATTATGATAAAAAGTCAAATAAAATGACAATATATACTTTGCCATATTTAACAAATTATTATATTACTAGATATTCAAATGCTTCTCTTGAAACGAACTTTAATAATCAAAAAGCTTTATTATATGGTCTATTAGTAGTACAAAATGTAGACAACACAGATCAAAATACATCTATTGCTAATATAAGATATGGAATTCATAACTTAAACAATGAAGAAATAGTTGGAACGAAATATACAAATATTGACTTTATAGAGGGAACAGAAGAATTTATTGTAACAACAGAAGAGAAGAAAGTTGGAATAATAACATCAGAAGGGAATACAAAAGTAACTCCACAATATGATTCATTAAAACAAATTGACAAAAAGTTAAATTACTATTTGGCAACTACAAATGGTAAAAGTGGTATAATAGAAAAGAACGGAAAAATATTAATTTATTTAGAATATGAACAAATAGGAATAGATACAAATCAATTTCCAACAAATGACATAAAAAATAAATATATATTATTTGATAATGCAATACCAGTTAAACAAAATGGAATGTGGGGATTATTTGATATAAGAGGAAATCAAATATTGCCAATAGAATATGTAAGCCTAGGATGTATATCTAAGACAAGCTCTAATAAAAGTTTAAATAATATACTAGTAATACCAGATATTGAAGGAATAGTAGTATGTAAAGAATTTGAAATAGATTCAAGGAAAGTGGAACTTTATGGAATAGTAAGTTCAAGAGGAAAACAATTAGTAGAAGTTTGTTTAGAAACAGTATATTCTGTAACAGTAGCTGGCAAGGATGAATATACAATGATAAATAATGGAAACTCAATTGATGTAATAGAATATGTAAAATTAAGAAAAGAATTTGAAGAAGAAAATAACAAAAACACTACTACGAATACAGTAACAAATGAAGTGACTAATATAATCCAAAATACACAAAGATAGTATATTAAAATAGAATAAAAAAGCTAATAGGAAAATAAATTTCTAATTTAGCTTTTTTGTATTATATAGAAAAAGTAAATGCAAAACTCAAAAAGTAGATTGCGTTAAATAGAGAAGGAAGAAAAACATGCAATATATATTAAAAATAAAAGATTTAAATATACCATTTTCTATAAAAAATTATAAAACATCAAAAAGTATAAAAATGTATTTTAAAGATGATGTTTTAACAATTACAAAGTCTCCATATGTATCAAAAATAGAAGTAGACAGATTAATTAAAATAAATGAACAAAGAATTTATGAAGAATATAAAAAAATTAAAGAAACAAAAGAAACTAAAAAAGGAAGATGGGAGACAGGGCAAATAATTTTATATAATGGCGAAGAATATATAATATATATATCATATCATAATAAAGATATAATAAGTGTAAGAATAGAAAGAGAAACAAAGAAGTTTTGTATATGTTTGCCAGAACAAATACAAAAGCAAGAAGAAGAAAACAATATAAAAAAAGCATTAAGAATATTATTCAAAAATAATACAGAAGCGGTTTTACAAGATAGGTTACCATATTGGAGTAAAATAACAAATATCCAATATAATAGTGCAAAAGTAAGAGATGCAAAAACGAAATATGGAAGTTGTATACCAACAAAAAAAGCATTACACTTTACTAGCAGACTAATAATGCTACCAAAAGAAGCAATTGATGCAATAATAGTTCATGAATTATGCCATATAATACATCCAAACCATAGCAAACAATTTTATAAATTAGTAGAAAAATATATTCCAAATTATATGCAAATTGACGAATACTTAAAAAGGAATAGTAACTTAATTATAATATAATGTATTTTATTATCTACTATACACTTTTCAGCATAGTAAAGAAATTCTCTAAATAAGTACCTTCATAAAAAGCCTTATCAGATTCCCGGAAAACACCAAGAACTGTTTTAGCACCATTTTCTATGATTTCCTGAATCTCTTTAATGGTAAGTTTTTCGTATATAGCGTTTTCAATACTACATGGACTGGCCTTAGAGTATATCAGTATATACATTAATATCATACTCAGAATAAAGAGCAAGAGCTAAATGGCAACTAGAAGTAGGGTAATTAACAGATTCGCACCTACCTATAACATTCCATTTTTGCCATCCAGTCAATTCTTTTTCCTTTAAAATAGAAAGAGTCTGATAAAAACTAAGGACATTAGTAACTTTGATTTCACTTTTTTCCATAAATTATTTTCACCTAAAAATTTTTTTATAACAGAGCTTACATTAAACTGCAAAGAGGACTGTATAATTAGTATATTACATAGCATACTACAAAATTATGTAACATATAATATAAATATTAAAATTTAATAAACGAACCAAAACTTATAATACTCATATAGTATAATTAGGAGGTTGTATACTATGAATCAAATAGAAAAAAAGACAATAAAAGGAGAGTTAAATTATAAAAATACAGTTATACTTACATACAAAATAGAGTATCCACAAATGATTTCTTCTAAATATACATATGGAAAAGAGATATTTAATAATTATAATAAAAAAAAGGCAATTGAATTAGAAAAATATGTAAGAACAGATTTATATGAAAATGCCAAAGAAGTATATGAATATAATAAGGCAAATGGCTATCCTATCATGGTATATGAGGTAATATCAGAATATCATATAACTTATAATGAAGGATTTATTGTAAGTTTATACCAAGATGAATATCAATTTACAGGAGGAGCACACGGAAGCACAATAAGAACTTCACAAAATTGGAATTTAAAAGATGGAACCCAAATACCACTATCATACTTTTTCCCAAACAACCCATACTACACAATTGATATATTAAAAGAAATAAATAGACAAATAAAAAATCAAATAGAAGAAGGAAAAAATCAATATTTCGAAAACTATTGTGAACTAGTATTAGAAACATTTAACTTAAATAGCTACTATATTACTCCAAATGCAATAGCAATATACTTCCAACAATACGACATAGCACCCTACTCAAGCGGAATACCAGTATTTCTAATAAGCAAGGCACGCTAGGGACGCCCCTTCGCGTTCCGAAATCGGAACGGTGGGGACACTCCTATAGATGAAGTAGTAAATAGAAAAATATGATTGTAAAGTGTTAAAGATTATGATAAAATCAAACATATTATATATAAAGGTAGAAAAAAATGGAATATTGGAACACATACAAAACTAAAATAGGAACAATTATAATAGTAGAAAAAGAAAATAAAATTTCAAGAATAGAAACCATAAAAGCAAGTGAAGAATATCCTAATGGAGAAAAAATAGAAACACCGTTAATAAAAGAAGCATATAAACAAATATCAAAGTACTTAGAAGGAAAAAGGAAAGAATTCACCTTACCACTATTAATAAAAGGAACTAAATTTCAAGAAAAAGTATGGAATGCACTACTACAAATACCTTATGGAGAAACAAGAACTTACGGAGAAATAGCAAAACAAATAGGAAATGAAAAAGCATCAAGAGCAGTAGGTGGAGCAAACCATAACAATCCAATAATGATAGTTGTTCCATGTCATAGAGTAATAGGAAGTAATAAAAAATTAGTAGGATATGCAGGAGGATTAGATATAAAGGAAACTTTATTAAAATTAGAACAGCAATAATATAAATATATAAAGAGTAACAGAAAATATATTTTTAATTTGCTGTTAATCAATATAGTAAGGGCTGAAAGAAATTCGCCATGAGGGAGATTGACTAACGCATAACTTATCTCTAACTTGCTATCGCTCGAAGAGATAAGAAAATAATAGCCCTTACAACTTAAAATAGCGTATTTTCCTATAATATAACAAAAGCTACATGGGCGGACACAAGGCCACGCCCCTACATTAAAATCGATTTTTCCAATACAATAAAAAAGAGTGTCCTTGGGACACTGCTTCTTATAATACATATGTATTTACAAATTATCCTTTATTTCTGGAAATAAATCATATAAATTATATCCCAATAAATCATCAAAATATGCTTTTAATTTATATGTTTCTTTTATATGATATTGTGTATTTTCATAAGCACCATGCCTAATCATAATATCAATTAATCGTTTATCTATTGTAAAAACTTTACCACCTTGTGGGCACATTAAATCACACAAATTTACTATTTTTTCTTCTATTGTATATTCATGATTTTTTATAAAATCTGTTAAAAATGGATTTTCCTTAGGGTCTGGCACACCACCAGCTACACAAATAATATCATTATTCAAAAATGAATGTGTTAAACATATATTATAATATTCTTCATCATATCCTTGTTCTCTCAAATATTCATAGCCTTTTAGTTCATGACTTTGGGGTTTAACACTATGTTTTCCAATATCATGGACATAGCCTAGTGTTATTGCTTTGTCAATATCAACACTATAACCTTTTTCGTTTAAAGCTTTGGCAATTTTTCCAGCAGTATCCCCAACACAAATGCAATGGTCTATCCATCTATCACTTTGAGTTTTTCCTCTAAAATTTTCTAACATAGTTCGTGCTTCATTACTTGTTAATTTCATAATTCTCTCCTTATTATAAATAGTTTATCGTTCATAATCTTCTGGTATTTTATTACTATAATCTATTAAATTATACTGATTTATTTTTATATTTTTATCAATATATTCCATTACATTTTGAGGTGTATCCATTACATGATATAAATGTTTTAATCCTAATGGTTCTAATATATTTATTAAATCATCCCACTGATTTTGTATATTTAAAATTAAAATTGGTTTATTATGCTCTCTATTTTTCTTTGTATCAATAGCATGAAATAGCTCTGCTAAAGTTCCACTTCCACCTTTAAAGAAAACAGCTACATCTGACCAATCTAGAAGAGCTCTTGTTACTTCTGATTGATATTTAAATGTTCCATTTATTGAAGCAAAAGGCCAAACTCCATAAGGTATTTGCCTACCCGATGTTGTTGCTATTGATAAATTATCGTTTGGCTCTTTTATTTGTGAGGCTACAATTCCAGGAAGCCCCTTACAGCCATCAAAAACTATATTGTGTTTTTTTATATCTAACATTCTGCCAAATTCTACTGCAGCTTGATTATATTCTTTACTAATATTAGGATTTGTAGATCCTGATACAAATATTTCGATTCTTTTTTCCATATTAAATTCCATTCCTTTCTCGCTTCACTCGCAAGGCACACATAGG
>CAOJVB010000030.1 GCA_948444845.1 uncultured Clostridiaceae bacterium
AAAATATAAAAAAATTCTCAAAAAAAGTGTCCAAAAACTTGACATAGATCCAATAGAGCGAATACCAGATTATTTGGACCAAGGAATAGATATTACTCAAACACCATTATATAGACATTTAAACCAAATAGAGTAAAGTAATTTCTCATCGTATTTTGTAAGAAATACGATGAGTTTTTGTATTTATATAAAAATGATACTATCTATAGAGTAGAAAGACGACAATACATGAAAGTTTATCACTAATTATATATGAAGTATTTTCAAGAAACAGCATATAAATACTTTATTTTAAGAGGAATATATGTTATAATAACAAAAAATAGAAGAGGTAAGTATGTTAAAAACTATAAAGCAGAATGTACAAGCTGAAATAATAGAGAAAAAATCTAAATTTATAGCAAACCTTATATATGTACAAACGCAAGAGCAAGCAAAGGAAGAGCTAAATAGAATAAGAAAAAAATATTATGATGCAAAACATAACTGTTTTGCGTATAGCATAATAACAGAAGCAGGAATAGTAAATAAATCATCAGATGATGGAGAGCCAAGTAAAACAGCTGGAGCACCAATACTAAATATAATAACTAAAAATGAATTAACAAATGTACTAGTAGTAGTAACAAGGTATTTCGGTGGAATACTACTAGGAACGGGAGGATTAGTTAGGGCATATTCTCAAAGCACACAAGAAGCAATAAAAAAAGCAGAATTTGTTATAGAGGAAAAAGGGTATGAACTAACAATAACTTTAAATTATAACGACTTTGAGAAGTTTAAGTTTTATTGCAAAGAAAAAGATATAGAAATAATTAATGTAATGTATAATGAAAAAATAATATGCAATATCGAGTTAAATAATGATGAAAAAGATAAATTATTAAATAATTTAAAGGAATTAAGTTTTAAATTAGAGGATTATAAAGTAATAAAAGAAAAAAATATAAGAAAAAATATTGATATATGGATTAATCGAAAGAAAATTTGAAAAAATTTCCAAAAAGGTATTGCAAAAAATATTCATTAATAATATAATCAAATTTGTAAATAGAAACTTACAATTTTTGGAAATAAGGAGGAAATAAAGTGAGTGAAAAAGTAAAGGTAATAATTGCAGACGATAACCCAGACTTCGTAAATACGTTAATGGAAAATTTAGGAAAAGAGGAGGAGCTAGAAGTAATAGGAATAGCGAGAGATGGTCAAGAAGCAGTATCATTAATACTAGAAAAAAGACCAGACATAGTATTATTAGATGTAATTATGCCACACTTAGATGGTTTAGGTGTTTTAGAAAGTTTGCAAGAATCACAAATAGAGAAGATGCCAATGTGTATAATGCTTTCAGCAGTTGGGCAAGATAAAGTAACACAGAAAGCAATAAATTTAGGAGCAGAATATTATATAGTAAAACCTTTTGATATACAAATTTTAATAAAGAGGATAAAAGACTTCAAATATTATGTACCTGGAACAATAAAAGGAAACTATGCTAGTAGAGAAATAAAACCAAAATACATACAAATTGCACCAGAAAATAAAAAAGACGAAAATGGAGTAGAGGCATTAGTAACAAATGTAATTCATGAAGTAGGAGTGCCAGCACATATAAAAGGGTATCAATATTTAAGAGAAGCCATAATAATGGTAGTAAATAATATAGATGTAATAAATCAAATAACAAAACAGTTATATCCTGAAATAGCTGCAAAATATGGAACAACCCCATCAAGAGTAGAAAGAGCAATTCGCCATGCAATAGAAGTAGCATGGGCAAGAGGTCAAACAGACACTGTAGAAAACATATTCGGCTACACAGTATCAGCAGCAAAAGGAAAGCCAACTAATTCAGAATTTATAGCGATGATAGCTGATAAATTGAGATTAGAATTAAAAACAGCATAGGAGTTTAGCAAATAATTGAAGCGCAATAGTTACAAAAAAGTAGTAATACCAATAAACTAAAATTTATAGGTACTACTTGCACTGGAATTAGTGAAAAATCAGCAACGAATGCAATAAACCAATTTAATATAATGCAATAAACTTTCAAAATTTATTGGTCATTATTTCAAATATTTGTTTAGAAATAATATCAATAAAATTTGGAGGTTTTTTGTTATGGAAAAAATTGATTTAGAAGTGGACGATTTTATTAATTATTGTGATTATAAAAATTTATCTACAAAAACAATTGGCAGTTATGAACAAACATTAAGACTTTTTATAAGATATTTACAAGAAGAATGTAAAATCACAAGAACAGAGCAAGTAAAAGAGCAGACTATTAAAGACTATTTAACAAATATTAAGGAAAGGGGAAAATACACAGTAGTTGCAAATGATAGTTCCAAAAGATTTAATAACCCACAAAATAGGCAAGATTTTGGTAAAAAAGTAAGTATGGCAACAGTGAATAATTACACAAGAAATTTAAGAGTATATTTTAATTATATGTATGATAGTAGACTAATAAAAGTAAACCCTATGAAAAAGATTAAGCCAACAAGAATACCAAGAAAAGCAAAAGGCTATTTGAATGATAAAGATTTTAACAACTTATTAAAAAGTTTTGATTTATCAAAATTTCACGAATACAGAGACTATGTTATTACACAACTTATTTTTGATACTGGAATGCGAATAGGCGAATGTTTAATGATTAGAGACGAAACAGATATAAACTTTAATGAAAGAACAATATTTTTGCCAGCAGATAACACCAAAGGAAAAAAGGACAGATATGTTTTCTTTTCAATGCAAATGGCAACAGAACTAAGAAGATGGTTACAATATAGAGATAGATATAAAGAAAGCGAATTTTTATTTTGCACAATAAAGGGAAGCCAATTACTAGAAAGAAGTTTTGAAAGTAATTTTACCAATTATGGCGAAAGAATAGGCAATAAGGACATATCACCACACTTAATAAGAAATAATTTTGCCAAAAGATTTTTAATGAATGGTGGAGATATATACACACTATCAAAAATATTAGGTCATTCAAGTGTAAAAGTAACAGAAGAATGTTACTTAGATTTACAAACAGAAGATTTAAGAATACAATATCAAAAGCATTCGCCACTTATGAACTTAAAAAGAGCATAGAAAGGGGAAAAATTATGGAACAAATAAACGAAACAGAACTAAAAAGAATAGTAAAAAATATGAAAGGAAAGACAATAGAACTAAAAATTGATGGTGTAATATCACTAGACATTACAATGCAAAAAGTAAAATGCAGTTATAACATAAAAAATGGAATGTTAAATATATACGATAATCAAGCAGACAAAAGAATTACAATAGAAACACTTATAGCATATATGATTAAGGCAAGTGAAAATAAGAAAACAATTGAAATAAAACTAGATAATGACGAAGATATAATAATGCATATTATATAAAGGAAACGCGCCAAAATTTTGAATATTCGATTTTCTGGCGCGCGCAGTATAAATTTAAGCATTCAAGATTAAAAAGGCTTAAAATTGATTTTGAAAGTTATAAAATTGTTGACAATTGGTAAAATCTCAAGTATAATAAAAATAGGAAATGGAGAAACCCACAAACGTGGTTCGCCTCAAGATAAATGTTTAAACACATCTAACTCGGCAAAGTTTACAGATGTGTTTTTTTATTGGTCTATTTGCGTTTGCTCAAAATTATTACTAATGCAATAACTAAGGCAATTGCTATGATAGTCATTCCAAGTAGTCCATAGTATAATATGTATATTACTGCTATTAAATAATTTGTATCTATCATAAGCCTCACCTCCTTGTTGGAGGCAAACCACATCTGCTTGTTCTCATTTCCTATGCCTAATACTATACAATAATTTTTACTAATTATCAATAGAAATAAACAAATTAGTTAAATTTTTATAAAAAGGTAAAAAAACGCGCGCGAACACCTAAAACGCGCGTTTTTCTGTATATGATATTAAAAAGTTAACTTGCTGGGAATACATTTGCAATGTTAGAAATACCGCAAATATAGTTCATATCTACATTATATAAGCGCGCCAACCTTATTAAACTATCAATTGGCATTCGTGTATAACCGTAGTTCATAATCAGCATAAGTTCGTTGGCATATGTTTAGTATATCTGCCACTTGTTGTTGTGTGTAAAATTGTTGAACTCTTAACCTTTTAATAATATCGCAATATTTTTCCTTTTCCATATTCTATTTATTCCTTTTCTATTTCTTCTGCTACATTTATTACTTTTTCTATTGCTATGAATAAAGATAGGCATTACACCTATCTTATACTCAGCATAAATGCTAATATTTATTAATTTTATTCTTAATCTTTTGCAATAGGTTCAATTACTAAGTTTGCGATTTTGGTCTTTACTACTTTTTTTTTGTAGTTCTTCTCTTAGTTATATCGCTTTTGTTTACAAGTACTTTTGAACATTCTGTTATAATTTTTTGTAAGTAATCTTCGCTTGTTAGTTTCTTAGTGCTACCAGTTAACTCGCTTGCATCATTTATTTTTCTTACATTTTCAAAAAACTCTGGTGGGCAAACTGCTTGTTTAGTTTGTGTGTCTAGTACTATTTTCATAATATCAGTCCTTTCTTTTTTACAATTTATGACATTATAGTAACAAAAAAGACAACAAAACACACTATAATAGAAAGATAAGTTCTAAGATAGAGCCATAAACTCTAAAAAGAGCATAAGAAACGAAACGTCAAACTCTATTTTAGCGGAAATAACTCTAAAATAATAACAGAAGCCAAAAATTGCTTACAGTACCAAGCAATTGTACGTAGCATAATAACTACTATTTAAGCGGTAATAACTCTTATTTAGACAGTATTACACTATATTCAAACAGACATAATAGGAAAACACACGCAGAAGCGGAAAAGTTAAGAAATTTTAGAAAATCTTAGAAAAAATATTTTGTAAATTAATTATACTAAGGTGTGCGCAAAAACTCAAATGTTTGAAATCTGGTTCGCTGCGAATTATAATTATAATGGGTAAAATAAGCCTTTCGCAAACGCGCCGACCAAAGACAAATATTTGAAATTTAGTAGAAATTTTTTTATAATTATTATAGAAAAACAAAAAACAAGTGAAAGAAAAAAGGAAAAATTGAATATTCAAAATTTTTTTTATAGATTATTTATTAACCAGTTTTACATTATAGATAGCAAGGGAAATAACCTTGTATTTATAATTTTACATATAGGAGAATTAAGAGAATGGAACTAGAAAAAGAAAAAGTAATTGAAAGAATAAAAGAGGGAAAATCATATGGTTTAAGTTATAGTGAATTAGCAAGAGAAATAGGACTACAACCCATTACTATATATATGTTTATTAATGGTACTTACAATATGTCAAAACCTAAACAATTACAAGCCTTATGCTTTATAGAAAAGTATATTGAACAAGTGAAAGAACAATTAAGAATAATTGAACACAAGGGGTTATGCACCAAATGAAAAGTTTAGAAAAGCAATTTGAGGAATTAATAATAAGTAATGTTCCCAAAAATATCAATTTAGCATTACCAGTTGGGGAAGATTTAGAATTGAAAAATATTTTGAACCAGTTAGCAGAAAAAGTAAACGAAAATACTAGACAAATAGAAGCGGTTAGACGTGAAATTTTTGGACTAGAAACAAAAATGCGCAGAAATGACAGTTATTTTAAAAGTTATTGGTAGGAGGAAAAAATGGATTTATTAGATTTAAGAGAGCCAAACAAAGTAATAAATAGTGCAATACAAATTATAGAAGATTTACAGTATTATAAAACAAGAGAACTTATGAAAATAAATAAAATGGACGAAATAGAAAAAGAGAAACTAGGAAATGAATACATTGTAAATGTTTGTTTAGTATTACAACAATATGAGAAACTTATAGACGATTTAGAAAAAGTTAGAGATTTTGCAAGTGAGCAACTTATAAAAATTGTAGAAGAAAATAGTAAAAGTAAAATAGGGGAATAGTTTTAGGAAAAAAAGAAAAATTTAAAATAAAATAGTTTTGTATGTAGCAACAGCAGAAAGTTAAGAAAAAATATTGAAAAGTTAAAATAAGTTAATACATAGAATAAAAAACAAGGGAAAATAATTATAATAATTTACAGTAGAAAAGAAAAAAAGAATAATAAAAAATGAAAGTTATATAAAAAAGTCAATTATAGTGTTAGGCAATAACGCGCGAGAATGAGTTTTAAAGCGTTTTCGCGCCCACTAACTATATAGATTATGTGTTTCTTATGCAAGTTGTATAAGCGAGAAGGGGCGTTTATACTGTATTCAATTACAAGACTTGTATATTATTTTACACCCTGCAAAGGTTTGTCAATTTGAATGGAATAGAATTGACTAGAAAAAAATAAGGGAGCCTATTTTTTAAAAAAGTAGACATCCCCCCTTCCCCCCAAGGGGGGAAAGTAAAAAACTTTAAATAATAATAATGTTTTGAGTTTTACTTTTTCCCTTTTGTTTCGTATTTTGTTAAGTCTGTGTTATCAAGTGCATACTTAATACAACTTACAAGAACATTGTTAAAACTCATTTCTTCTGCTTCTGCGATTTTCCTAAGTGTATTATCTATACTTTCTGGAAGACGAATAGACAATTTAACGTTACTATCCTTATATTTAGATATTTCAAACATAATTTTCACCTCAATACAATTGTCGCATAAAAGAAAATACAATAATACTAGACAAAAAGAAAGACAAATGTATTGCATAAAATTATAATATATGTTAAAATTTGTTATATAAAGTAAGAAAGGGGAAAAGTTATGGAAGAAAAACAATCTATTCAACGATGTAAAAAATGTGGAACAGATATAAAAGAAGAAGATTATGTTTTTATGGGTTATTGTGAGGAATGTTTTAATAAGTATGGAAACAGTGAAGTAGAAAAGCAATACAAAGATAGCCCAAAAATAGATATCAATTATTTTATGGATAAAGTGAATAAAGAGAAATTAAAAACTTATAAAGAAAAAACAGAAAATTACAAAGAAAACGTAAAAAAAGCATTACGAAAGTCAAATAATAAAATAAGTATTGTATTAATTATCGTATCTGCTATTCTTCTTATTATGGGAATTGTATGTCTATGTAAAGCATTTGACTTAAAAAATAACTATCATATGAGTAGTAGTTATCCAACACTTAATAAACATGTTTATGTTGGAGGAGATGCTTATAATTACATAATTAATGCTAATTATTTTACGGGTTATATCGTATTAGGCAGTTCATTATTTATTTGTAGTGCAATATCAATAGCAATAAGTTTATTATTAAAGAATAGTAAGGAAAGGAATTAAAAGTTATGGAAGAAAAGAAAAAAAGTAATGTAATTAAAATTGTAGTGGGAGTTGTTGCAGTAATATTGATTATAGCATTAGTAGTATTTGCTAATAATCAAATATAAAAATCAAAAGCAAATAAAAGAGTAGAAGAAGCCAAAAAAGAGTTAAACGAAGCGGTAGAAAATTTACACAACCTTAGACCAAATTCAAATAACAATAGTGGTATAAGTAACACAACATCAACAGAAATTCAAGATTACATTAATGATTATTTTAAACTAGAAAAGGCAATAGTAGAAGAATTTACAAGTTATAGTGGTAAAAAATGGGGACTTACTGAAATACAAGTAAAAAATAATGGAGAGAAAACAGTAAAGGAGTTTGAAATAACAGTTTATTTTCAAGACGAAGAGGGAAAAGACATTGCAGAAGATAGTTTTAGAATTGGAGAATATACAATAGGAAATCCAATTAAACCAAATTATTCATGGAAACAAGAAGAAGATAGATATTACACTTTTGATAATTTAACAAGTGAAGTAAACCCAGCAAGACATATAATAAAAGTAACAGATATAGAATTTGAATAACATACAAAAGCAGTAGAACTTTAAGAAGTCTATTGCTTATTTTTTTACTCAAAATTAAATAGTCAATTTTTAAGTTATTCTATGGTGTTCGCGCTAGCTACTACTTAAACTAAGTATAGAAGCGGTTTTGCCCCATCTCCTATTACTTTTTCACTTGTTTTGCACAAAAATTGAATAGTTAATTTTCACTTGTTTTATGGTGTTCGCGCCAACCATAAAAAAGTGATTTATTGCTATTGTATTTGCCTAAAAAGTGTAGTACAATTATAGCAATAAACAAATAAAGAATAATGCAATAAACATTTGAAAAGTATAGCATAATTTATTGGGTAAGCAGTTTTTATTCACTAAGCAAAAGTATTGAAAATAGGCAGTTCTAACCGTATCAGCAGCAAAAGGAAAGCCAACAAATTCAGAATTTATAGCAATGATAGCTGATAAATTAAGACTTGAATTAAAAACAGCATAGGAATTAGTAAAATATTAAAAGATAAGAAAATTATTAGTAAACCTATAGCCATACATAAAATAAAAAATATAATATAAAAACAAGATGTAAGTAAAAAATAACTTACATCTTGTTTTAGTATTATTCAGTTGTTAGTCAAATAAATCTTTATCAATAATTGCAAAATTAGCTCTATGAATGTATAAAGCTTTACCATCGATCATAAGTTTTGTCATTTTAGGTAAATCATCAGGGATTTCCCAATAAACATTATTTCCACTATAAGCGCAAATAGGTACACCCAGTTGAGATTGTATTACCACAACCCTAGATTTACCAAAGTAGTTTTTATATTTATTTACTACTTTGGCAATACTGGTAATTCCACTGTCATTGCTCAAGATGTTAGACAAATGAAAATCCACATCTTTGGTGAGACCAGACTCAGCAAAAATTACTGTATTTCCACAGCTTTCTACCTCTTTGCCATCAATAGTAATGGTAATTATAGAAGAAAGACCATAAGCAGTATATGAATAAGTTATAATTCACAGTATTGCTCTTAAAATTTGCTCCCAGTAAGTAATATAATATGAATTTTTGAAAAAAATTACGTAAACAGACCTTTAAATATAGACAAAAACTAGGAATAATAGTATAATTTTAATATAAAATAGAAAAGAAAAGGAGAATATGATTATGAAAAAATTTGGAAATTTACTATGGGGATTAGTATTTATTGTACTAGGGTTAATATTTGCATTAAATATATTAGGAATTGCAAACATTAATATATTTTTTAATGGATGGTGGACATTATTTATAATAATTCCATGCTTAATAGGTCTTATAAAAGGTCCAGAAAGAATGGGAGACTTTATAGGACTAATAATAGGAGTAGCACTTTTGCTTTGTGCACAAGGAATTTTACGTTTTGATATGGTTATAAAATTATCAGTGCCATTTGCCCTAATAGCGGTAGGTATTTATTTTATATTTAAAGATTCAATAAATAAAAAAGTAACAGATAAAATAAAAGAATTAAATAAAACAGGTTTAAAAGAATATGCAGCAACTTTTGGAGAAAACAAAATAAATATGCAAAATGAAGAATTTGACGGAGCAGACTTAACAGCAGTATTTGGAGCAGTAGATATGGACTTAAGAGGAGCAATTATAAAAAAAGAGCAAGTAATAAATGCAACGGCTATATTTGGAGGAATTGAAATAAAAGTGCCAGAAAATGTTAATATAAAAGTAAAATCTACATCTATATTTGGTGGAGTAGGAAATAAAATTAATAATTCTAAAGAAGAAAATGTGCCAACAATATATGTAAATGCATTTTGCATGTTTGGAGGTGTAGATATAAAATGAGTGAAGGCCAAAAAATAATAAAATATATAGCTATAGCATTTGCCATTTTTCTAACAGTAAATATAATTGGAGGAATTATTACAGCATTTGCATGTATAGCAGGAGCAACAGGAATAGTAGGCAGTATCAATGGCAATTCAGAAAATATAGTAAACTTTTCAGAAAGTTATACAGAAGTAGAAGAAATACAAATAGAATGCAAACTTTCTAATTTAACCATAAAAGAAGGAACAGAATTTAAGGTAGAAGCAACAACTATAGAAGATAAATTTGAATGTGAAAATAAAGATGGAATTTTAAAAATAAAAGAAAAAGAATTTAGACTTTTTTGGAATAATGTAAGTGATTCAAATATTACAGTATACATACCAGAAAATACAAAACTGACAAATACAAAAATAGAAACAGGAGCAGGAAAAGTAACAATAGAAAAGCTTTCTACTGATAAATTAAAGCTAGACCTAGGAGCAGGAAGTGTAAAAGTTTCTGATATTAACGTAGAAAAAGAAGCAAAAATAAATGGTGGAGTAGGAAAAGTAAAAATAGAAAATTCAATACTAAATAATTTAGAATTAGATTGTGGTGTTGGAGAATTCGAAATGACTGCAAAACTAATAGGAGATACAGACATAGACTGTGGGGTAGGAAGACTAGAAGTTAACTTAATGGGAAAAGAAGAAGACTATAAAATATCAGCTAAAAAAGGATTAGGAAGCTTTACAATAAACTCTAAAGAAATAGAAAATGATACCAAATATGGAAATGGTGAAAACTATATAAAAATAGATGCAGGAGTTGGAAGTACTGTAGTAAGATATAAATAAAAAATATTTTTTTAGCATTTTTTGTAGACATATTATTAAATATGTGATAATATAATAATCATAACAAATAGTTGAACAAAAAGAAAGTGAGGTATAGTTATGGGCAGAGAAAATGACGCATATAAAGAAGTACTTTCACAGGTAGCAGATGTTGTAGGAAAAATGTACGAAAAGTATCGGAGAGGCAAAGGGTTAGAAGACGAGAAGGACACAGAGCGTCAGCTCGAAATACTTACAAGTAAGAAATACATATCAAATACGTATATTTCAGATTTAAGTTTAATAGCAGATTACTATGCAAGAGATATGAGTGCAGCTTATGTGTCAAAATTACTAGAATATAAGATGCGTGCACGTGTACAAACAGAAAGCATACCATATTAATACAAAAAAGAGTTGCAGAATTGCAACTCTTTTTTGTGTTTAGTATTTTAAAAAATGGTACCGCCTACGTAGTTATCTACACTTTTTTCAGCTCTCATAACGATTGATACACATATCAATCAATTTATATATATTATTAAATTATTTTATAAAAATCAAGTAATTTTACAAAAAAACTTTTGCAAATATTTGTTCTTTTTCTATTGCTTTACTATGAATATTATGATATACTATGAAACATAGGAAATGAATATAAAGCAGATGTGTGTTGCCACTAAACTTCATAGTTTCTAACTATGAGAAAGTGAGGTGGTGTTTATGGGATTTATATTATTTTTGATATATGCATTGGGATTTTCCCTAACTATAAACGTAGCCTTATTGACAGTTATATACATACTTTGGACAAATAAGGAATAAATAAAGACACTACATTATGCTTTGGCAGGCAATGTAGTGTCTTCGCAATTTTATATGTGACAACACATTTCTGTGTTTCATTTCCTATATTTATTATACACAGATAATTGAGACTTGTCAAACTTTTTTTGTTGATTGTTGATAAAAGTATAAATTTATGACATAAATATATATATTAAGGAGAAATAAATATGACAATAGATAGAATTGATTGGTATGAGGAATTTATTACTGATGATATTTCCGAGGAGGAACGTTTGGAAAGAGCTGGGGCACATATTGGATATTATCTTGAATGGGCATATAAAAAAGGATTTGCTCCAAGTAATCCTGAAACTCATGCTGTAGTCGAATATCAAAAAGTTGCAAATTCAGAAATAACAGGAATACAATTTTTAATTGAAAATTGTGATACTAAGTTTTGGGATGTAGACTTAAATGAGGAAGGACAAAAATTCACTTCTTTTGCTTACGATACATATTTGCATAATCTTGAAATGATTTTAGGACATAAACCTTATACTGAAAAATATAATCAACTAGATTTACGAAATGTTTCTAAATATTTAGACAAAGTTTATGCAGATTATTTAACTAATCCACCCCAAAAGTTAACAAGAAAAGAAAAACAATCTTTTTTTCAAAAATTAGAAAACTGTTTACTTAAAAAATAAGCAACTAATATACAACTTAAGCGAACGATTTTCGAGTCATTCGCTTTTAACTACTTTTATACATAAATCAATTCGCTAAAAACAATTTCTTCAGCTTGTGATTTAATAGAGTTCATAGTACTTACCCAATAAAGCATATCTGTATTTTTCATATTTTCTGTCAAATTGATTTTAAATTTTAACTCACTAATAATCTGTTCTACTCCATTATCTGCCGTTTCTTGTATTTCTTTTAAATAATTCAATCTCATTCTTCCATATTTATTTAAAATATTTTTTTGTTTAGGTTCTATAATATAGTGAACGATTAACTTTTTATATATCAAAAGCAGAATGTTCAAATTCTTTAATTAACATATTTAAGTTATTTTCTTAGTAACATAGGACTTTGGCTTTGTCACAAATCCTAACCCCTATGAGTTGTGTCCTGCTAACACAGCTCTGGGGGCTCTGCGAGGCAATAAATTTGCCTTCATTTGTTATTAAGTATTTTACTTAATTGATTTTATACCTACTGAAAAATGATATTTTTAGCAAACAAAAAAAATCAACCAGATTTTATTTCCCAATTGATTTCTGTATAATTTCTGTTCAATTTAATTCAAACAGATACGTCGTTGGTAGCGACGGTGGGACTTGAACCTACGACCTGCCGGGTATGAACCGGATGCTCTAGCCAACTGAGCTACGTCGCCATATCTATAAAAGACAAGTATTATTATAATAGAGAAATACAGTTTTGTCAACAAAAAAATGCAAATTTATTAAAATTTGCATTTTTTTTGTTTGTGGATTAAATGATAAAGTTAAAAAGCCATTGTTCATCGATTAGGCAGCCGTCAGTATTTAAGTAATCATCATCTTCTGAGCAATCATAATAATCATCATCCGAGTAGTCATCATAATCCATATCCATTTCATATGGCCAATTGCGATATTCTATGGCATCAAGGATTTCATCTAGGAAATAGCTAGATAACTGCTCTTTTTGAATTTGATCCATAACTGATTTTGTACTTTTGGCGATACTTCTCATTTCCTTCCTCCTATGATATAAAATGTTTATTAACTAAATATAGTATACCACTAAACCTACATAAAGTAAATACTAAATTGTAAATTTAATGAAAAATAGGCGATTTATACAAATAAATAATTTATTTTTTAGAAATTAAGCAAATAGAAATTTTAAAATTAAAGGTAAATGCATTTAATAAAAATTAAAACAAATTATGTAATATTCATTGACTTTTTTAGCTTTTGCGTATATTATATATGTGTTAAATATATATGATAATTAAAAAAACATACACATTTTTCATATAAAATAAGGAGGAAATTATGGGAGAAGTTATAGTTATTACATCAGGAAAAGGTGGAGTTGGAAAAACAACAACAACAGCTAACTTAGGTTCTGCTTTAGCTTTAAAAGGTAAAAAAGTAGTATTAGTAGATACTGATATTGGTTTAAGAAACCTAGATGTAGTTATGGGACTAGAAAACAGAATAGTATATGACATAGTAGATGTTGTAGAAGAAAAATGTAAATTAAGACAAGCCCTAATTAAGGACAAGCGTTTTAACGAATTATTTTTACTTCCAGCAGCACAAACAAGAGATAAAAGTGCAGTAAATGAAAAACAAATGAAAGAATTAACTTCTAAATTAAAAGAAGAATTTGATTATATATTAATAGATTGCCCAGCAGGTATAGAACAAGGTTTCAAAAATGCTATAGCAGGTGCAGATAGAGCAGTTGTAGTAACAACAGCAGAAATATCAGCAATAAGGGATGCAGATAGAATAATTGGTTTATTAGAAGCATCAGAAATAAAAAACCCAGAATTAGTAATAAACAGACTTCGTCCAAACATGGTAAAAAAAGGTGAAATGATGGACGTAGAAGACATAGTAGACTTATTATCAATAGACTTAATAGGTGTTGTACCAGATGATGAATACATAATAACACAAACAAATAAAGGAGAACCAGTAGTATCAAATCATAAAGCTCCATCTGGAAAATCATATACAGAAATAGCAAGAAGAATATTAGGTGAAAGTATAGATGTAACTATTCCAGGAAGAAAAAATGGATTTTGGGCTAAAATAAAAAATATTTTCAAAAGAAAATAGACTTAAAAAAAGTTAGGAGGAGCAAGAATGTTTGATAGTATAATAAACTTTTTTAAAAAGTTTTCGAAAGAAAATAAAGATTCAAAAGACACTGCAAAAGAAAGATTGCATCTAGTTCTAATGCAAGATAGAGCAAATGTATCAGCAGACTTTTTAGAAATGATGAAACAAGAAATAATAGAAGTAATAAAAAAATACATAGATGTAGACGAAAACTCAATAGACGTAAAACTAACTAATAAAGTAAACTCAGATGGAACAACAGGAGCACCAGCATTATATGCAAATATACCAATTATGAGTTTAAAAGATGAAACAAAAAAAGTTAATATAGAAAGAAAAAAAGAGAATGTAGGGGCTAAATTGGTAAGGAATACCGAAGAGCAAGACCAAATTTCGTCCGATGAAAATTTAGAAAAGCAAGGAAATATAAGAGAAGAGAAAAGTGAAGAAATAGAAAAAAATAAAGAAATAGTTGTAGAAACTACAAATAATGATAATAAAGAAGAAAAACGAAGTGAAACTACAGAGGAAACAAATAATAATGGCAAAGAAAATATAGAAAATGGGCAAGAGGGAAATAACAAATTAGAAAATAAAAAAGAGGAAAATAACCAAATAGAGAATAAAGAAGCAAAAAGTGAAGAACCTAAGGAAGAGGAAAAAGAAGAATAAAAATAGAGGTTAAATAATGAGAAAAAAAATATTTAAAAATATAGAATGGGGAATATTAATCTGTACTATATTGTTAATATTAATAGGTCTAGTAGCTCTATTTTCAGCAACGCAAAATGCAGAATATGAAGAATTAAAAAAACAAATTATGTGGCTATGCATTAGTATACCAATTTTTATAGTAGTAATATTTATAGATTATGAAATTGTAGCTAAAGCATCGCCAATTTTTTATGGCATATTTTTAATATTATTAATAGCAGTATTATTTACAAAGTCTATAAATGGAGCAACAAGCTGGTTTAATATAGGATCATTTTCAATACAGCCATCAGAGTTTGCCAAAATATTTGTTATATTAGTATTTGCAAAAGTTGTTAGTAAAATTGAAGAAAGAGGAAAAAAAGAAATAAGTAGGCCAACAAGATTAATCCTGGCGCTAGCAGTAGTAGCAGTGCCAGTAGCATTAATTATAATACAACCAGATTATGGAACAGCATTAGCATTTTTAGTAGCAACAGTAATGATATTATTCACAGCAGGAATAGACAAAAAGTATATAATAACTTCAATATTATTAGTAGTAATATTGTTGCCAATATTGTATTTTTTCGTATTACCAGACCATGCAAAAACAAGGATAGACGTATTTTTAAACCCTAATTTAGACCCAAGAGGTTCAGGATATAACATCATACAATCTAAACTTGCAATAGGAGCAGGAGAATTATTTGGCATGGGGGTATTAAAAGGAAACCAAACACAACTAGGTTTCTTATACCCAAAAACAACAGACTTTATATTTGCTGTAATAGGAGAAGAAATGGGGTTTGTTGCCACAGCTGGAATAGTTATTTTATATGTTATATTAATAACAAAAACAATATATGTAGCAAAAACTGCAAAAGATAATTTAGGCTCATATATAGCAATGGGAATAGCAGGAATATTTATATTTCATATGGTAGAAAATATAGGAATGACAATAGGCTTACTACCAATAACAGGAGTACCACTACCATTCGTAAGCTATGGAGGAAGCTCAATGCTAACAAACTTAATACTAATAGGTCTAGTGCTAAACATAAGTGGAAGAAGGCAAAAAACAATATTTGTAGAATAAAGTACGCACGCAAGGGACGGCCCTTTCCGTTCCGAAATCGGAACGCTTGGGACACTCCTTATGAATAAGCCAATAAGCCAATGGGGACGGAGATTTTTGGCGGTTTTATTGTCAATAGGGACACTCTTTTGTAATTTTTATTCAACAAAGGCCGTCCCTATTGACACAAAAATTGCCAAAAGGCTCCGTCCCTATTGACAACTTTAATAAAAAGAAGTAAAGGAATAATAAAATGTACTTAAAAAAATTAAAAATAGGAAATATAGAATTAGAAAATAATATATTATTAGCGCCAATGGCAGGAATAACAGATAAACCTTTTAGAATGATAGCAAAAGAATATAACCCAGGGTTAGTTTGTACAGAAATGGTAAGTAGTAAAGGCTTATATTATAATGATGATAAAACTAAGTTATTGCTAGATACAAAAGGGGAAAAAAGACCAATAGCTATGCAAATTTTTGGAAGTGACCCAGAAACAATGGCATATAGTGCAAAATATGTATCTGAATTAGCTGATATAGTTGATATTAATATGGGATGTCCAGCTCCAAAGGTAGTTAAAAATGGTGATGGCAGTAAACTTCTACTTAATTTAGATTTAGTAGAAGAAATAGTAAGCAAAGTAGTAGAAAATAGTAAAGTACCAGTTAGTGTAAAAATAAGAAAAGGCTGGGATGCAAACAATATAGTAGCAGTAGAGGCCGCTAAAAGAATTGAGAAAGCAGGAGCAAGTCTAATTACAATTCATGGAAGAACAAAAGAGGAATACTATGGGGGAATAGCAGATTGGGATATAATAAAAAAAGTAAAAGAAGCAGTAAGTATTCCAGTAATAGGAAATGGAGATATTAAATGTAAGGAAGATGCGGCTCAAATGTTTAAGCAAACGAATGTAGATGGAATTATGATAGGAAGAGCCTCACTTGGAAATCCATGGATTTTTAGAGATATAATATCTTATTTAAAAGATGAAGAAGTAAAAGAGGTAAGTTTAGAAGAAAAGCTAGATGTTATCAAAATGCATATTGAATTAGAAGTAGAGCAAAAAGGGGAAAATGTTGGAATAAAAGAACTAAGGAAACACATGTGTGCATATATAAGGAGCCTTCCTAGTTCAGCAAGTTTGAGGGAGAAAATTAATAGAATTGAAGTAAAAGATGAACTTATAAGTTGTCTTACAGAATACTTTAAGAGTATATGAATATAAATTAAAAGAGAATAGATAAAGTCTATTCTTTTTTGATGTATAAAATAAGGTAGCATAGAGGTAGGGTATTTTAAGTTAAAATAGAGTAAAGAGTTTAATTAGACTTAAATATCTAAAATTTGACATTTAGAGTCCAACTTATGACATCCTCTTTCAAACCTCTAACTTCCAAATTCTAACATCTAAACAAGGAGGTAAATATGAAAAACAAAAAAAATATAATAATAGCTATTAGTATCATTCTAATTTTGGCAGTATTAATTTCAATTTTTGCTTATAAATTTTCTAAAAACCGGAAATACTATAATTAATAAATCTGAGGAAGATATTATAGAATATGTTTTAAATATTAATTCGTACAATGCAAAATTGGAAATCGAAGTAGAGTCAAATAAAAACAAAAATAAATATATAGTAAAACAAAGTTTAGAAAAGGGAGGCATAAGTAAACAAGAAGTATTAGAACCAAAGAATATAGCAGGTGTAATAACTGAGTTTGATGGAACTAATTTAAAAATAATAAACAATGACCTAAACTTAAGTACTACTTTTGAAAATTATAGTTATATAGTAGAAAATAAACTCTGGCTTAATAGTTTTATAGAAGAATACAAGAAAAATAATAATTCAAAAGTAACAAGTAAAGAGAATGAAATAATATTAGAAATAAAGAATGAAGATGGAAATAAATATAGTATATATAGAAAATTATATATAGATAAAAAAACACGGAAAACCTACTAAAATGATAGTCCAAGATATTAACAAAAAGACATTAGTGTACATATTATATAGTGAGATAGAAATATCTTAGAAATATTTAAAATATATCAAAAATTCGGACCTCAAAAACGAAGAAATAGTAGGAGTGATTCACAAATGGTAATAAAAAGAGGAGATATGTTCTATGCTGATTTAAGTCCTGTAATAGGCTCAGAACAAGGTGGTATAAGGCCAGTTATAATAATACAAAATGATATAGGCAATAAGCATAGCCCTACAGTAATAGCTGCAGCGATAACCTCTCAAACAGGGAAAAACAAATTACCAACGCATATAGATATAGGCTTAGGTGATGGAGGATTAAAAGCAGATTCAGTAGTACTTGCAGAGCAAATACGAACAATTGATAAAAGTAGATTAAAGGAAAAAATAGGGCATATAGGGGACGAAAAAGTAATGAACAAAATAAATAGTGCACTAGGTGTAAGTTTTGGATTGGAAGAGTAAGGGGCTGTAAAAAAAGGAAAGATTTGGGACGCGTCAAAAACTTTCCTTTTATTTTTGCATTATTTTTTTAACTTTAAATAAAAAAGGAAAGTTTTTGACGCGTCCCAAATCTTTCCTTTTTTTACAGCCCCTATTTATTTCAATCACATATTGGCAGTCATTCAATTATTATGTGGTGGTAAAAAAATATTTATACTAGTATATTAATTAAATAACCAACAATTAAGTATTTTATATACAATAATTATATGAAATTTTATTTTCTAAATTCTTAACTTTTTAATTATTTTTATTTCATTATACAATTTATCTTTAACATCTTCTCTAGTTATAACTGCTATTCGATACTCATCTAAAACTTGAGTATAATTATCAAAGTCTTCACCGTTTTCAAAAAGCATTCGCATACCTTCTCTATAATAATCTTTATCTTTATCTTTTTTAGCCTTTTGTGCTTTTAAGGCGTATTTTTCAATTTTTTCTAGTCTATGTATTTGTTCATTTAAATAATTTATATAATCTATAACACAACTTATTTCATATAATGTATCATCTATAACAACTTTGAATAGTGCTTTTAAAGCTTTAGGATTTATTTTTCCCACTTTATAATTTTCACGCACTACATCTAGTGCAACTGTTTTCATATAATCAGTAGGTTTAGCATCTTTTATTAAATCTTTTAATGTTTCAGAAATATTAACGTGTGTTTTATATTGTCTTTTAGTAACAATTGCATCATACTCATCTGCTACACGTATAATTTGAGCAACATATGGAATGTCTTTTTTAGTTAAGCCTTGAGGATATCCAGAACCATTTAAAGCTTCATGATGATACAAAGCGCCATCAGAGTAAGGACGAAGCTTTAAGTCTTTCATACACATATCATAGCCAAATGTAGTATGCTTTTTCATTATATTGTATTCTTCCTCAGTTAATCTTCCAGGTTTATTTAAAATTTCAGGCGGTACAAAAAGTTTACCAACATCATGTAAATATGCACATATTGTTGCATGAATGGTGAAAACTTTACTACAATGTAAGTATTCACATATTCTACAAACTAAATTTGCAACATTTTCACTATGTCTTCTAGTAAAAACATCCATCCTATCTAACATAGAAAGCTGATATTTCATAACAGCATCTAAGTTATATGATTTTAGGTTAGTAGAATTATAAAAATCTATATCAAGTTTTTTCATAGTATACCTCTTTCTTTTGTAATATCAAATAAATAATAACATAGTAAAATAAAAAATACAATAAATTTTAATAAATAGAAATATGATAGAATATTATAAAAATGATATGAAAGATTTGGGATGTGAAAGATTTGGGACGTGTCTAAAAATTTCCAAACATATATAGCTAAAAAATATATAAAGTTACTTAATGTTTGGAAATTTTTAGACACGTCCCAAATCTTTCACATCCCAAATCTTTCCACGTCCCTTTTGACACACTTTTTTATAGCCTCTTTTCCTTGACATTCCAGGCATAAAAAGATATAATCTAACCAACAAAACAAAGAAAAATGTCAAAATAAGGGTGAATAAAAATGTATTTAAAAAGGTTAGAATTACAAGGGTTTAAATCTTTTGCAGATAAAACTGTATTAGAGTTTAGACCAGGAATTACCTCTGTAATAGGTCCAAATGGCTCTGGAAAGAGTAATATATCAGATAGTATTAGGTGGGTATTAGGAGAGCAAAGTATGAAGTCTTTAAGGGGTTCAAACTCTTCTGATATTATTTTTGCAGGAACACAAAATAGAAAATCTTTAGGTTTTGCAGAGGCTTCTATTGTAATAGACAACAGTGATGGAAAATTGCCAATAGAATATAATGAAGTTACAGTTACAAGAAAAATATATAGAAGTGGTGAAACTGGTTATTTTATAAATAAAGTACCATGTCGATTAAAAGATATACTAGAGCTATTTATGGACACAGGAATTGGCAAGGATGGTTATTCTATAATAGGTCAAGGGAAAATAGATGAAATATTAAGTAACAAATCAGAAGATAGAAGAAAGATATTTGAAGAGGCGGCGGGAATTGTTAAATATAGAACAAGAAAGCAGGAATCTGAAAAGAAATTAGAACAAACAAAACTTAATTTACTTAGAATTAATGATATTTTAGCCGAAATAGAAGGAAGCTTAGAACCACTAAAAGTGCAATCTGAAAAAGCTAAAAAGTTTTTAGATTTACGTGAAGAATTAAAAAGCATAGAAGTTGGATTATTTATTTATAATATCGAAACTTACAAAAAGAAGTTAGAAGAAATAATAAAAGATGGAGAAATAATAAATAACCAGTATGAAGAAGAAGATAAAAAACAAGCAGATATGCGTAAACTAAAAGAAGAATTAAAATGTGAAATAGATGAAATTACAGTAAAAATAGAAGAAATACAAAACTTAGGTTTTGAAAGTACAAATAAAATAGAAAAAATAAATTCAGACATAAATGTCGCAAAAGAAAGAATAGAAAATAACAAGCGAAATTCTAACCGTTTTAAAGAAGAAATAGAAGAAGTAAAAATAAAAAATAATGAACTAGAAGAAGAGAAAAATCAAAAACAAGAAAAGAAAGTTAATTTAAAAACAAATAGAGAGAAATTTGAAAAAGAATTGCAAGAAAAAGAAGAAAAGCTAAGTGAGTTAACTAAAAACTTATCATCCAAAGAACTAGAAATGGAAGAAAAAAAGCAAGAAGTAGAAAGCAATATAGAATTAAAATATGAAATTGCAAGTAAAATAAATGAACAAGATGTAAACTTTGAAAATTTAAGTAAAAGAGCCAAAATAGTAAAGCAAGAAATAAATGCTACTATTTCAGAATTAGATGAAGCTAGAATGAATAAAACAGAACTATCAAAGGGATTTTATGAAATAGAAAATAAAAGAAATGAACAAGTAAGCAAAATAAATGAAGCAAAAACTCAAAAAGAAAAAAGCATACTTACATTAAAAGAATATGAAACAAAAATTAATAATTTAAACTATGACTTAAGAATGAAAGACTCAAGGCGTAAGTTTTTAATAGAAACAGAAAAAGAAAAAGAAGGATATATAAAAAGTGTAAAAAACTTACTTTTAGAATGTGAAAAAGACAAGCAGTTAAATAAAGGAATGAATGGAGTACTAGCAAACCTTATATCAGCACCAGAAGAATATGAAACAGCAATAGAAATGTGCTTAGGAGCAAGTCTTCAAAATGTAGTAACAGAAACAGAAGAAGATGCTAAAAAATTAATAGAATTCTTACGTAAAGGAAACTTAGGAAGGGCGTCATTTTTACCAATTACAGCAGTAAAAGGTAGAAAGTTAGAAAAAATAAATGATAAAGGTATAGACGGAGTAATTGGAATTGCATCAGACTTAGTAAAATATAGTAAAAAATATGAGCAAATAGTTTTAAATTTACTAGGTAGAACAGTTATAGTTGATGATATGAATAATGGGGTAGCTTTAGCCAAAAAGAATAGTTATTCATTTAGAATAGTTACACTAAAAGGAGATTTAATAAATCCTTCAGGAGCAATGACAGGTGGTAGTGTAAGTCAAAAAACAGTTAATATTTTAGGAAGAGGAAGAGAAATTGAAAGCTTAGAAAAACAAATAAAGAAAATACAGAATGATATAGAAGAAAAAATTAAGGAAAAACAAGAGTATGAAAAATCTATTGAAAACATTTTAAAAAATGCCAAAGAACTAGAAAAGATGCTTCAAGAAATAGACATAGTATATGCTACAGAGAAGCAAAAAATGATTTCAATAGAGGAAAATATAAGCAAACTACAAGTGAGAATGGAAAAACTAAAATCAGAACAAGTTTCTATCGAAAATCAAAAAGATGAAAATAGAAAAGTAAAGCAAGAAAAAGAAGAGCAAATAGCAAATTTAACTAATGAAATAGAAGAGTTAAATACAGTAATAGAAGAATTCGCAAAAGCAAATAAAGACAGTCAAAATTATATAGATGATTTGAACTTTGATATAACCAACTTAAAAATTTCTGTATCTTCTTTTGATGAAAGCAAAATGTCTTTAGATGAAATGATTGAAAGAATAAATGGAGATATAGAAAATAATAAAATAAGTATAAAAAATAAGGAAGAACAAATAGCGAATATATCAAACGAAAATATACAATTAGAGCAAAATATAGAAAGCTTAAAAACTAAAATACAGCAAATAAAAGTAGAAGCTCAAAATAGTTCTAATATGATAGAAGAACTTAAGAATTCAAGAATAGAAAAAAATGAAAAACTTTCTAAGATTGAAAATGAAATAGCAGAGAAATTCAAAATAATAGAAGATTTAAAAGCACAAATAGTAAAAATAGATGTTAAGAGAGCAAAATTAGAGCAAGATATAGAACAAATTGTAAATCAGCTATGGGAAGAATATGAAATAACACCAAATAGTGCCATAGAATTTGAAAGACCGACAAACATAGCGTTAGCAACAAAACAAGTACATAACCTAAGAAATGAAATTAGAAATTTAGGAAGTATAAACATTGACTCGATAGAAGAATATAAAAAATCAAAAGAGAGATATGACTTTATGAGTGAGCAACGTTTAGATTTAGAAGAAGCACAGGCAAAACTAAGAAAGATAATTTCGGAAATGACAGAAACTATGAAAAAAGAATTCATAGAAAAATTCAATATTATAAATAAAAACTTCAATGAAGTATTTGTAGAATTATTTGGTGGAGGAAAAGCAGAGTTAATATTAGAAGATGAAAATAATATATTAGAATGTGGAATAGATATTAAAGTACAACCAACAGGAAAGAAACTTCAAAATATGATGTTACTTTCAGGGGGAGAAAGAGCATTCACAGCAATAGCATTACTATTTGCAATATTAAAAATAAACCCAGCACCATTCTGTATACTAGACGAAATTGAAGCAGCATTAGATGATGTAAATGTATACAGATATGCAGAATACTTAAAAAAATTCAGTAGAGAAACACAATTCTTAGTAATAACACATAGAAAAGGAACAATGGAAGCAGCAGATACAGTATATGGTGTAACAATGGAAGAAAACGGAATAAGTAAACTTCTTTCAATGAAACTTGCAACGAAATAGAAACATTAGTTCTTTTGTGTGTAACTTAGATAAATGAACAACAAACAGAGCCCTTAAATTAAAGTGGCTCTGTTTGGCTTCTTACTTAATATTTTCGTATATAACATGTTGAATTGCCATATACGCCTTAGGACTTAACATGAATCCCTTCTCAGTCTCAGATATTTTTAAATCAGTATGCTTAATGCTAAAATCATTAATAGCATATTTCATATCCCGAATCACATCTGATAAACCAGAAATTGATGTAATTACATTCTCAGAATCAGGACGAGTAATAATAAATTGCAGGTTAGATTTGCTTAAACCCATAAAAAGTCCTCCTTTATAAAAATAATCATAAATATAATAAAAGTATAACACAACTTAACATAAAAGTCAAATTGGATCTAAAAAAGATGTATTTAATTGAAGCATGTATAAAAGAAGAAAGTACTCTATTTTAAGTTGAAATGTATGGGCGATTTTAATTGCCCGTGTGATAAAATCACTTTCTTGTATTATAGGAAAGTTCTATTTTTTAATAAAAAGAATGAAAAAATAAAAGGCA
>CAOJVB010000031.1 GCA_948444845.1 uncultured Clostridiaceae bacterium
TTATATATATTAAATTTTTATATATTTTTGTTTCACATCATTGACACTTATACACGTTTGTTATCAAATTTTCAATTTCTTATTGTTATCTTAATGTATATATGATATAATTAATTTATCAATGTGATATTTTATATGATTAAAGGAGGCATTAATATGTTATTTGATCGGATGCTTAAAATCCCCGCAGGTGAAAATCCTTACTTAGAGAAGGCAGCTCTTTATTATGCTCTTAGAGACTTAAAAACATCTAAGATTTTTAAAGAGGATGGTATTGAAAATGAAAATGGGTTGCTTCAAACGTATGATGGAAATCCTAAGCATATGGTTTGGGTCTCATTTTCAACAATTCAGGAGTTCTGTGAAGAAAATAACCTTGAGTATTTTCCTGGTGAGGATCCTAAAACAGGAATGGATATGTGCATTGTTTCTAAAAGAAAGGAACCTTAATGGTTCCTTTTTTGTATATAAAAGTATTTAAATATTTGCTTTCTTTATTGCAATTTCTCTATCTAGCATATTTATCTGCTCTTTATATATACTTATTAATTTTCGTATTTCACTAATTTGCATATCGTCTTCTGTTATTTTTCCTTCTTCATACATTTTTTGTGTATTATATATTGCTGTATTTTGACTTATTTCTTTTTTAAAATTAATTTGTTTAACTTCGTTTTTTAGTATATTTTCTTCTAGTAGCTTTTGCTTTTTGAATAATCTTCTTAATACATTTTTTATTTTTTCAAACATAATTAGAGCCTCCTATCTAGAAATTTCCTGTTTTTCATTTATTTGTCTATCCAACTCATTATTTTCCTTAGCCTTTTTGCTTCTAAGTTCTTTTAATTCTCTTAGTTCTTTTATAGCTTCTGTAATTTCTATAGATTCATTTAGGAAGTCTTTTCCACTTTGACAAGTATCGAAAATCCAACTTGTTTCTGGAATACTGGGAACTGCTACTCTTCCCATTTCGTATTGTATTCCTTCTTTTATAGCATGGTGGTCATCACTTCCCCCTGAAGCTTTAATTCCATGTTCTTTTACTTTTACTAATAAAAATTCTCTAAATTCATCTGTATGGTCTGGATAGTATACTTCTAAACCATCTAGCCCTTCTGATATCATATCATCAATATGTTCTTCTACTGGCATTTTATCTTTATATCTTCCTGCATGTGCTAAAAAGGCTTGTCCGCCTGCTCTATGAATTGCATCTATTGTATTTTTAAATGTTGGTCTTGTACTTGACATATCTACAAATAAAGAAGATTTTTTGTTATATAAGTGTTTATTTATAAATAATTTTAATGTATCAGCTTCTTTTTCTTCTCCATTTTCGTCTGTATATTTTAGTAATTTCTTATTTTCTTCATATTTTATTAATTCATTATAGAATGGACCAACCACTCCACCTTTTCCTTCTGTTCTAATTTTTTCGTATGCTTCATTTAAAACGGTTTTATCAAATTTTAAACCTTTTTCGTCTATTATTTTATTGAAGCCTTTATATAAAGCTTCATATGGCTTTTCTTTAACAGTAGTTTTTAAGTTTGATATTTCTTGTTCCATTTTTTCAATATCAAAGTTATACCCTAACACCTCTATAATAACACCATTATATGAAGTTATTAATTCTGTACCTTTTAGTATATGCATATTTTCTAGCATTTCCAATATTTTTGAAGTATCATAAGATTTATCTTCTCTTATAGTACCCATTACAGAATACATGTCTCTTTCTAAATTTCTAAAACCCCTCACACTATCATGGTCTGTTACTGCTATTGTATTAATTCCTTTATTATACGCTCTAAGCATAGTTCTAAATGTTGTTTGCCTTCCATCTGAACCTCTTGTGTGATTGTGTGCATCTGTGTTTAGTTCTATTGGCATTATTTCAAATTTTTCTTCCATAGAATTCTCTCCTATTTCATTTGGTTTATATACAACTTTTAGTTTATCTATCCATTCTTTTACTATTTCCTTTGGTACATATAGGTCTCTTTTTCCTATTCCCAATTCGTGGTTTTGCTTTCTTGTACCGTGGAAATCACTACCTCCACTCATATATAGGCCTTATTGTATTTTATTGTTAAACTCATTCATTTTTAATATTGTATTCCCCAAACTACTAAATGTTTAGCTTCTTTTCCACATACTATGCATTTATCATGTATATGTTTTTCGTTTTCTAGTATACATCTTGATTTTGTGCCTTTTATTTCTTTCATTTTTAGTTCACATTCTTCGTCGCCACACCACATTGCTTTTACAAAACCTGGCTTTTCGTTCATTATTTTTTCTACTTCTTCTATTGTTGTACATTCGTATGTTAATTCGTTTCTTCTTTCTAGTGCTCTATTATATAGGTTATTTTGTATTTCTTCTAATAGTTTTTCTACATATTTTGCAAAGTCTACATCTGTTGTTTGCGTTATTTTTTCTCTTGTATCTCTACGTGCAAATGTTATTTTATTTTCTTTTAGGTCTCTTTCTCCTATTTCTATTCTTACTGGAATTCCATTTACTTCACTTTCTGCAAATCTGAATCCTGGTGATTTTTCTGAATCATCTATATATACACTTATTCCTGCATTTTTTAGCTCGTTATATGCTTTTTGGCTTAAGTTTTTAACTTCTTCTGCTCCTCCAATTGGTACTATTACTACTTGTCTTGGTGCTATTTTTGGTGGTAGTACTAAGCCTGCTTCATCACTGTGTACCATTATAAGTGCACCTATCATTCTTGTAGTTACTCCCCATGAAGTTTGATATACATATTCTTGCTCATTTTCTCTATTTGAGAAAGATATGTCATATGCTTTTGAGAATTTTTGTCCAAAGTAGTGTGATGTTCCTGATTGAAGTGATACTCCATTATACATTAGTGCTTCTACTGTTAGTGTATATTCTGCTCCTGCAAATTTTTCTTTCTCTGTTTTTCTTCCTGTTATAACTGGTATTGCTAAATATTCTTTAAAGAATTTTTCATATATTTCTAGCATTTGTTTTGTTTCATGTTCTGCCTCTTCTGCTGTTTCATGTATTGTATGTCCTTCTTGCCATAGAAATTCTCTTGAACGTAAGAATGGTCTTGTTTCTTTTTCCCATCTTAGTACATTACACCATTGATTGTATTTAATTGGTAAGTCTCTGTATGATTTTACTATTCCTGCATAGTAGTCACTAAATAATGTTTCTGATGTTGGTCTTATACACATTCTTTCGTCTAATTCTTTTTCTCCTCCTTGTGTTACCCATGCTACTTCTGGTGCAAAACCATTTATTAGTTCTCCTTCTTTTCTCATTAGATTTTCTGGTATTAACATTGGCATACATACATTTTGGTGCCCAGTTTCTTTAAACATTTTATCTAGTGTTGCTTGCATTTTTTCCCATATTGCATAGCCATTTGGTTCTATTACTACACATCCTTTAACATTTGAATATGCTGCTAAACGTGCAGCTCTTACTACATCTGTATACCATTTTGCGAAGTCTTCACTTCTTGGTGTTATTGCTTTATTTTTCATTTTTGTTTTCTCTCCTTTTTTATTTTATGGAAGTTGAAAGTTAGAGGTTGGAAGTTGGAATTTAGGTAATTTCTCCGAAGGTCTAACGTATGATATACTCCCTTACAATTGTTTCTAGCTTTCAATTTCTTTTAGTTTCTTTTCTAATTTTTAAATCTTATTTTTTATTTTTAGAATAATCGTATTCTTAACATATAGAGTAGCGCGAGGGAGGTTTGATTTATTTTTTTTAAATTGCATTTTCCGTTAAGGCGGTGGGGACCGCTTAGAGTAAGTAAAACAGTGAGTGTAATGAAATGGAACTCAATGTTTGTACTTACTCTTAGTGGGAGGCTAGGAAACCAATTTTAAAAAAATAAATTAAACCTCGTGGGATCGGACTCTTTAACACGTTTATCTCTAATTTAATTTTAATATATTTTGGACGTAATTTGGTAAATTCTCTTTGGTATTCCTTACCCATTAAGCCCCTACAACAAACTTATTATTCATTATCTTCTTCCCTTTCGGGCATTGGAGCCTCATTTGGTTCTTTCTCTAATTGTTCTTTCGGTCTTTGGCACGGTGCCCCGTGCCCCTACATTATTTTCGTTATTATATATCTCTTGATTTTCATTCTTCCCTATTTGTTCTTGTTCTTTATTTTCTTCTATTATTTCATCTATAACTATTTGCTGATTTTCGTCTAATTTGTATTTTGGAAGTTCTGGTAGTTCTTCCATGTTTGAGAAACCAAACATTCTATAAAACTCTGGTGTTACTTCATACATTGTCGGTTTTCCAGGTAGCTCTGATTTTCCTACTGCCTCTATTAGGTTATATTCTAATAGCTTATACATTGTTCCATCTGAGTTAACTCCACGTACCGCTTCTATTTCTGGTTTTGTTATTTTTGGATTGTATGCTACTATTGATAGTGTTTCTAATGCTGCATTTGTTAGGTTTGGCTTACTTCTTTTATCAAAAATTGGATATATATATTCGTAATATTCCTTTTTTGTAGTTAATTGAAAACCTTCATTTACTCTTATTATTTCAATTCCTCTATTATTCATTTCATAATCTACTTTTAGGCTTTCTACTATATTTAATACATCTTCACCACTAAGTTCTAATGTCGACATTAATTCATTTACTTTTACTTCTCTTCCGCATGCAAATAATATCGCTTCTATTATGGCTTTTGCTTTTTCTATTTCCATACTAAAATTTCTCCTTTTATTCTACATTATTATCGCACGAAAGCACTAGAAAGTCAAGCTTACATAAATTAGAAAGATAACTTAAAAAAATAAGAAACTCCTTGGATAAGAGTTTCTTATTTTCTTATGCTTGTGCTTCCTCTACTGGGTAAACACTTACTTTCTTTTTATCTTTTCCTAATCTTTCAAATTTAACTGTTCCATCTTTTAATGCAAATAATGTATCATCGCTTCCAATTCCTACGTTTGTTCCTGGATGGAATTTTGTTCCTCTTTGTCTTACTAGGATATTTCCTGCTAGAACAAATTGTCCGTCAGCTCTTTTTAGTCCAAGACGTTTTGACTCACTGTCTCTACCATTCTTAACACTACCTTGACCTTTCTTATGAGCCATGTTTTCTCACTCCCTTCTTGGTTTTGTTTTTTATATCTCTTTATTATTTTCTAATTAACCTATGCTTCTACTGTTTCTTTTTTTGTAGTAGCTTTTTTAGTTGTAGCTGGTTCTTCTGCTTTTGCAGCTTTTTCAGCAGCTAGTGCTATTTTTGTAATTTGAACTTTTGTATATGGTTGTCTGTGTCCTTGTGTTCTTCTGTAGTTCTTTTTAGCTTTATATTTGTAAACTATAATTTTCTTACCTTTACCATGTTCAACTACTTTTCCTTCTACTTTAGCACCTTTTACGTAAGGAGCTCCTACTTCTACTTTTTTGTCATCAGATACTAATACTACTTCTTTGAAAGTAACCTTTTTACCTTCTTCTGTATCTAATTTTTCAAAGAATATTACGTCTCCTTCTGATACTTTGTATTGCTTTCCACAGCTTTCAATTATTGCGTACATTAACGTACACCTCCCTTTATATGTATACTCGCTAAGCATAAAATACTAGGCAGCTAAATATTATTTAGCATTTTTAGCCCGACTCAGGCGGCTTACAGTTACTTATTTTAACATATATTTACTTATTTGTCAATTAATTTTAAGTTAAATTCTATATAATCTCCACTAATTAAGTAAAACTCTATTCCTTCTATATTTCCTTCTACTGCATCACAATGTGAGGCTCCATGTAAATGTGCATAATAGCACCTTTTTACATTATATTTTTTCATAATTTCTAAAAATTCTGAGTCATATGTGTATTCGTTTTTCATTTTTGCTTTTGTAATTGGAGGATAATGCATTATACATATTATTTCTTTATTTTGTCCATAGTTTTCAATAGCATTTTGTATAGAAAGTTCTAACCTTAGACTCTCTCGTTTTATCATTTTACTGCTATTTTCAGTATCTAATAAAGCCCATCCTCTTGTTCCTACTATTATTTTATCTTCAATATAGAAACTATTGTTATATAAAAAGTCTATATTTTCGAAATTATTCTCTTCTAAATATTCCTCCATACTTTTTACAGTACTCCACCAATAATCATGGTTTCCCTTTAATATTATCTTTCTGCCTGGTAAATTACATATATATTTAAAGTCTTTATATGTATCTTTTATATATGTAGCCCACGAAAAGTCCCCAGCTACAATTACCGTGTCCTCTGGTTTTACTTTATTCTCCCAATCTTTCTTTAACTTTTCAGTATATCCTTGCCATTTTTCTCCAAATATATCCATTGGTTTGTCAATTCCAAAAGGCAAATGTAAGTCTCCTATCACATAAATAGCCATACTCTCTCCTTTTTTTATTAAAAGTGTTAACTTTTTTAGTCATTTCTTATTTTAGTACATATGTTACTTTTTTAAAATTTTCCTTTTTTATTTTCATATTTTATAATTATATATATCATATTCTATTTAAAAATTCAATTATTTCATATCATAAATAAGTGTATTAATTATATAGAAATTGTATAAATTTTTTATCTAAGATATTTAAGATTTTATTTTTTTATAAAATTTATTTAATATCAATATGTATATTTTTTACAATTCTCAGGGTGATTCCCTTATTAGTTGTATGGCGATCGCTTAAAAAAATTTTTAATTTTGTATTCTTACAAATTCAATTAATCCGAATATTTGACATAAAATTAAACAAAATACAAAAATATTGTAATTTGAATGCTTTGCAAATTTTTAAGCGATTGCATATATTAGTTGACAAATTTTTAATTTATTTATAGAATATCTCTAAAAGGGAGGGGGTGAAAAACGCAAATGGAAAATAATAACAAAATTTCAATAAGCTTAAATACACTAATTATGATAGTAATATTCGTAGTTGCCTTAATTATAGGTATAGTTTGCTATTTTGTATTTAGTAGAAATGATAAAAAAGTTGAAAATTCACCAAATAATACAACATCATTTACTTCTAATGTTGAAGATAATTCATCTACTAATATAAATTCAAATATCAATACTGATTTGAACACCAATAAAATTGTAAATGATGACAATTCTTCTAATACTATGATAAATACTAAAAACTCTACAAAGAATTCTCCTTTACCTATCGGTGAATGGGGAATAGCCTCTAAGTATAATTCAAAAGATTATGTAAATGTTCCTGTTAAAGTTAACAATGTTATAAGGGGTACTGAGGCAGCTCAAAGAGTAAAAGATTATTGTAATAATGGTTCAATTTATAAGTACGAAGACCCAGAAAAAGACACGGAATGGGCTGTTATAGAATATACTGTAGATTTATCAAATATTGATAGTAATAGTTCTGGAAAATACATTAAAGTAGATTCTAAAATAGCTGGAACAGGAACAAATAGTGCTATAAATTATAATGGATTTATTTATAGTACATCAACTCTAAATATGACTACTGGTTATAGTAAAGATAATATTGCAACTGGTTATTTTGCAACTCAATTACCAATTGGTTGTAATGACTACTTAATTGTATTAGGTTCATCCTCACATACACAAGCATTCTTCTCTGGAAAATAGCATATTCTGAGTTTTTATTCTCTCATAGGAAAATAGACTGTAAAAAGCTATATTATTGTAAATTATAACAATAAAAATCATTGAAAATACGTATGTAAATTCAATGATTTTTTAGTTTTTTATACTTACTTCTGCATTACTTATTATAATTATATTTTACTTTTCTTATCATACAAATTTAATTTTAATAATATTAATAAATTAACATATATGCCACTACAGTTTTAGAATTTGTATCAACTTTGTCATCTTTAGTTTGCCAATTTATGCAAATTTTTCAATCATTATAGCAAAAAACATTATAATACACATTACTACTAATATTGAGTTTAGCACATACGCTATTATTGATATTTTTTTACTATATTCTTTACCTTTTTTAGCCAAACCAAAACCAAAACTTGCCAATAATATTGCTATATATAGTGGTAATCCTATAAACCAATATACAATAATTGATATTGCTGGAATTGCTATTGAAGCAATAGCATATTTTTTCATATCTGGATGTATTATATTATCATAGTTTTGATTTTGTTGTGTCTCATTATAATTATTTTGGTTTACTTGGTTATTATTTTCATTTTGAATTGGTTGATTATTTACTATATCACCTTCTTGATTTTCTACTGGTGCTCCACATTTACTACAAAATTTTGCTCCTTCTTCTATTATTCTTCCACATTTATTACAAAACATTTTAATTCCCCCTTTTATCTAATAGAATATTGATTAAATCATTAATACAGTTAAATGACTTATAGATTACAACATTCTTATTACGCTTAACTTGTCCAGTTTTCATTATTTTATAGTCACATCTCATTTTTATTTTATGAGAATTTTGAGTATAACTATAAACTTTTAATATTTGTTTTACTTCTGCACCTGTTGTTGTAGTTGCATATTCCACCATTTTTGCTATTATTTCCTGATTTTGCATTATTTTAGCTGAATTATTCATTTTATAAATGCTTATTGCTGCTCCTGCTATTTGTACTGTATCACCTAAAATACTATTGCCTTTTTCTGAAACTCGATCAATAATATTTCCTGCTGCTAGCCCTCCAATAGCAAATTCTTCTCCATTATTTAATTTTGTTGCACAATACACATTATTTTCATCATCTGTTGCAAATGCTGTAATGCGTGCTCGAAATTTAAAAGCAAAGTTCATTGCATACCATAGAGCAGCTCCTGTAAAAATAAATATTGAAATATTAAAAAGTGTGAAATTAGTCGTCATTTCATCTGAAATTGCTGAAATAATAACTATAGCAATTATCATTATAAATGAAATACCTATTATTTGAAATAACATTTTTCCAAATGAAACACTATTTCCATTTTTCTTAGCTTCTTCATCTGAATAACAAAAGACTCTATTTACCATATTTAATTCCCCCTTTTCTTATTTTTTAAATTACCCTTGAAAAAAGTCCTTTTCCTTAAGTATATTTGATTTTCTTTTGTATAATATAATAATTACTATATAAATGATATCATACAAATTTATAAATTAAAATATATTAATAAAAAATTTTAATTTTTTTATTAATATATTTTATCGTGTTTACTACTATATAATTAACTTTAATTTAGATATTAATGATTTAAATTAATATTAACTCATTATTGTTTGTTTATTTTTTCTTATGACTAATTATATAAGTAAAAAAACTCCTCAGTAAAAATATTCATTTAATAGTGTAAACTTTTCTTTACAATACCTAAATTATTTTTCTATACTCTATTTATTAATTTATTTTTAAGTTTGGTATTGCATTTAACTCTAAGTTTGACATCACTTGATTTATGTAGTTATAATATCCCGCTGCTGCTATCATTGCTGCATTGTCAGTACATAGTATGGGTTCTGGATAATATACTTTTATATCGTTTGTTTGTTTTAACTCTAGAAATCTACTCCTTATATAACTATTGGCTGATACCCCTCCTGCTAGTGCTATTGTTTTCAAGTTTAATTTTTTACAAGCTTTAACTACATTTTCTATCAGTACATCTGTTACTGCTTGTTCAAAGCTTGCTGCTAAATCTGCTTTGTTTAGATTTGGCATTTTATGATTTAGATTTATTACTGCTGTTTTTATTCCACTAAAACTAAAGTCTAAGTTTTCAAAGTGTGTTTTTGGTAATTGTATGCATGGCTTTCCTTCTTTTGCCAATTTATCTATTTTTGGTCCTCCTGGATATCCTAAGCCTATTACTCTAGCCACTTTATCAAATGCTTCTCCTATTGCATCATCTCTTGTTTTTCCTATTATCTCAAATTCTTTATAATTTTTTATATGTACTAGGTGTGTATGCCCTCCTGATATTACAAATGCTAGAAATGGTGGTTTTAGTTCTTTATGTGTTATATAATTTGCTGCTATATGCCCTTCTATATGGTTTGTTCCTATTAGTGGTTTGTTTGCTGCATATGAAGTCGCTTTTGCATATGATACTCCTACTAATAATGCCCCTACTAAGCCTGGTCCATAAGTACATGCTATTCCATCTATATCTTCTAATTTTACATTTGCATCTTTTAACGCTTTTTTTACAACGTTTGAAATAGCTTCTACATGATTTCTAGAAGCTATTTCTGGTACTACTCCTCCAAACTTTTCGTGAATTTTTATTTGTGAACTTATTACATTTGATAAAACTTCTCTTCCATTTTTTACTACGGCTGCTGCTGTTTCATCACAACTTGATTCTATTCCTAATATTAATATATCTTTCATATTTTTTTCATTTCTTTCTATTTTATTATATTTATTTCCTATATATTTTATAGTATTTTTCCTTGTATGTAACATTCATATATATAATCAGGATTTTCATAATACATACTACTATTATAATTGTCTATTTTCTCTATAATCCATGATGATAGTACTTCTATCATACATTTTATATAATTATTTTTTTCTTTAGTTAACTTTACTATTAGTCTTTTATATACTTTTCCTATTTCCCAATATGTTGGAATTCTATACTTGCAATTTGATATATGATCATAGTCTCCCATTTCTATTTGCACTTTCTGAATAAATTCATCTGAAACTTTTTCTATATTTTCAGAATGATATATTTCTGCTAGCTCATATATTTTTGTTAAATTTTCTTCTCCTAATTTCTTAATAACTGTTTCTTTTCTATTTTTAGTTTTTCTTGATATATATTCGATAAGGCTACATATAAAAAACAAATCATTTTCTTCTTTAGTTTCTCCCATATTATTTCTCCTTTGCTTCAACGAATTTTATACATTCTAACGCATGTTTTGTACAAAACGCTATTTGATGTGTTGGATGTCTAAATTTTGCTAGTTCCCAAAATGCTTCTCTGGTTATCTGACCATCTATTAAGTCTGTTATATAATTATATACTTGATCATCTGCCATTGCTCCTATTACAATATCATATTCATGCTTTTTTCCTCTTCTACAATTAATTATAAAGTCAAGCCACTCTTCTGACATTAAAATAAAATTTTTAATTTTCAAATTTGGATTCTCGTTATATTCGTATTTATTTATAATTGGCGTTTCATATTTTTCTGCCCATTTCTCAGCTTGCTCTTCCAGTATTGTACAATAAAATCCTATTCCAAAGTCTTTACTATATTTGCCTTTTATTAGTTCTGGATTTTCTATTTTACAATAACTACCATGATATATTATTTGTTTTGACATAAGAACCTTCTTTCTCATTTTTTTCTTTTATATTATTCTTCCAAATAAACCTAATATAAGTTTTAATATTCCTTCATATGCACTTGATATTATAGGTGATATTATCATTCCTGCTATAGGTGTTATCCATATTACTATAAATATTATATATAACATTTGGTAGTTTCTATCCATCCATTCTTTTGCATTATATGGCAAAAAGTTTCTTAGTATTTTTGAGCCATCTAATGGTGGTAGTGGTATTAAGTTAAATATTCCTAATCCTAAGTTTACAGATACACATATCATTAACATTTGTATTACTACTGCTGTTATTTGGTTTTCTGTCACTATTTGCATTGTATATGAAGTTATATTTATATAGCTGTTGGTTAATATTAATGTTACTCCTATTATTATAGAAAATAGTATTGCTAGTATAAAATTCATCAATGGTCCAGCAAATGAAACTATTGCTTCACTAGCTGACATACTTCTATCTCTATTAAAGTTCCTTGGGTTTATTTCTACTGGCTTTCCCCATCCAAAACCTGCAAATACTAGCATCAAAGAACCTATTGGGTCTAGATGTGATAACGGATTTAAGTTTAACCTTCCTTGCCTTCTTGGGGTATCATCTCCTAGTTTATCTGCTGCGTATGCATGAGCAAATTCGTGGAACGTTATTGCTATTAGCACTGCTGGCAATGTTAGTACTAAACTTAATAATTTATCTTGGCTTGTAAGGTAACTTCCAATATTCATTATTATGAACATTGCTAGTATTATATATAGTATTTTTTTATCGTATCCAAATGAAAACATATTTGTAATCTCCTTATTTATTTCTATTTCATTTCCTTTAAAATTATATCCCCAATTACTTAGCTGGTATTTGTTTTTTCTTCTTCTCTTGCTAATTCCGCTTTGTCAGTAATCTTTAACTTATTTTCTGTAAACTTTTTTTGCCTCCTTAGCAATATATTTTATCGTTCATCTTCTCCATAGTACATTTCTGCTGTTCCCCTTGAAAAATCATCTTCATGCATTTTTTGTCCATTGTATGGAGAAGCTAGTTTTCCATCTTTATCTAGAATTCCTGACTTTTGTAAGCTTTCTCTAGCTATCTTTTTTGCTAATTCTGGGTCAGCTTCACGTAACTGTTTTAGACTTTGTATATATTTATCCATTTCTTTTATTGCTTCTTCATACATATTTTCATACATATTTCCTTGCATATTTTTCACTTCCTTTCACTTGTTTATGCAAAAGGCTTCATTGAACTTTTTATCAAGTTCAATGCAACCTGCCTTGTTGTTATTGTTTCAGGTACTTTTTTCAATGTTCAAAAACTGCTATTTTAATGCTACCTAATTGAATTTATTAAAACTCATTGGTTTTCATTAGCATTCTTATTCTTTAAACTATTATAAAAACTTTTCTTATATTCTTCTATTTTTCCATAACTCACTATACCAATTTTAAAAATTATTTGTTCATTTAAAATTTTATAAACAATATCCGTTTTCATCAAATTATCTTTATGCAAATTATTTATTTCATCTTTTTTTAATATTTTATTGGATTTAAACTTCAATTTATTTAAATTAGAAGACACAAGCATACCAAAATTTTCTATTGGAACAGCAGTATTATCTTGGTCAATTATTACAAAAAAATGATTATTTCCTATTTCTCCATTATGATAACTATATTCTTTAACAAAAACAATATCTCCAATTTCATAAAAATTATAAGATTCACTATCTTCTTTTAATATATTTTCTAATTTCCCTTTATACCATTCTTCTTCTACAGGATATTCCTCAAATGCTTCTTTTAATTCTTTAACTTTTCCATGTTCATAAGCTATTTTCAAAAAATCACTTAATTCTTTTGACATACTTGGCCTCCTTCCATTCTTAAATTATAAATTTCTAGAATTTCTTGCACAAATAATAATGCTCCACCAATTTAATGTTACTCGATTTAATTTATTAAAACTCATTAATATTATACTAATTCATCATAGGATTCCATTTTTTCAATGAAACTCCTCCTAGTGCTCCTTTAATTTCTCCATAATTATAAATATAACTAAAAAGCTTATTTTCATCATCATAATTCAAATTTTTTATAACACTATTCTTTTCATATATTTTTAATAAATTGTTAATTTCCTTAATCTGATTGGTTTCACTCATATTTTTAAAAGATTCACTTTCCATAAAAGACTCTACTGCATCATCTACATTTTCTTTATTTTGACTATAAAATTCACTTAAAATAATATTATTATCAAAATTACTATTTCTCCTAACAATAAATACTATCCCTATAACTATTATAAATATAATAATTCCAATAATTAGTATTTTCTTTTTCATATTTCTCTACTTTCTCTTTAATTTTGTATGACTTTGCATTTTAAATCACTATTAGCATTTATTAATCGTTATTAAGTGGTTTCATTGTTGGAAACAATAATACATCTCTTATTGAAGCTGAGTCTGTTAGTAACATTACTAATCTATCTATTCCTATTCCTAATCCTCCTGTTGGTGGCATTCCGTATTCTAGTGCATTTATGAAGTCGTCATCCATCATGTTTGCTTCTTCGTCTCCTGCTTCTCTTGCTTCTACTTGTTTTTTAAACCTTTCATATTGGTCTATTGGGTCATTTAACTCTGAGTATGCATTTCCATATTCTCTTGCTCCTATAAATACTTCAAAACGTTCTGTTAACCTTTTGTCTGATGGTTTTCTTTTTGTTAGTGGTGATACTTCTACTGGGTAGTCATATATGAATGTTGGCTGAATTAGTGTTTCTTCTACTTTTGCTTCAAATATTTGATTTATTATTTCTCCTCTTGTTAGTTTTAGTTCATCTAATTCTACATTTAGTTCTTTTGCTGCTTTTAATGCCTCTTCATCTGTTTCTATTTTGTTAAAGTCTACTCCAGTTACTTCTTTTATAGAATCTATCATTGATATTCTTTTCCATGATGGTGTTAAATCAATTTCTGTCCCTTGATATGTTATTTTTGTTGTTCCTAATACTTTTTGAGCTACTTTTGATATTATTTCTTCTGTTATATCCATCATATCATTGTAGTCTTCATATGCTGAGTATAATTCTATGTTTGTAAATTCTGGGTTATGCTTTATATCCATTCCTTCGTTTCTGAACATTCTTCCCATTTCATATACTTTATCGAACCCTCCTACTATTAATCTTTTTAGGTATAGTTCGTTTGCTATTCTTAAGTACATGTCCATATCTAATGTGTTGTGATGTGTTATGAATGGACGTGCTGCTGCTCCTCCTGCTATTGTGTTTAATATTGGTGTTTCTACTTCTAAGTATCCTTTTTCATTTAATATATTTTTTACTTCTTGAAGAATTTGTATTCTTTTTAAGAATGTATCTTTTACTTCTGGGTTTACTATTAAGTCTACATATCTTTGGCGGTAACGTAAATCTGTATCTTTTAGACCATGGTATTTTTCTGGTAATGGTCTTAATGATTTTGAAAGTAGTGTTACTTCTTTAGCATGTATTGATACTTCTCCTGTTCTTGTTTTAAATACGAAACCTGTTATTCCTATGATGTCGCCTATATCGTCTTCTTTAAATTGTTTGTAGCTTTCTTCTCCTAGTTCATTTATGCTCACATAACTTTGTATTTTCCCTTCTCCATCTTGAATATGGCAGAATGATGCTTTTCCCATTATTCTTTTTGCCATTATTCTTCCAGCTATAGTTACATCTTTTCCTTCTAATTCATCATAATTTTCTACAATTTGTTTACTTGTATATGTTCTATTAAATTTTGTTATTTGAAAAGGGTCTTTACCTTCTGATTTCAATTTTGCTAATTTATCTCTTCTTATTTGTAATAATTGGTTTAAATCTACTTCTGGTTCTTGGTTATTTTCCATTCGTTTTCTCTCCTTACTTTTCTTAAAATTCTACGTTTATATTATATATTAAAATAAGGGAAATGTAAACTAGATTTCTAAAATTATTTAAGTTATGTTTTTCCAACTTCTTAGTTCTTTTGCGTGTTCTATTGCTATTTTTGTTAGTTCTCCGTTTGATATTCTTGCTATTTCTTCTATTGTTTCTTCTTCAGTTAGTTTTTTTACTGTTGTTTTTGTTTTTTCGTTTTCTACTATTTTTGATATATAGTAGTTATAGTCGGCTTTTGCTGCTATACTTGCTAGGTGTGTTATTGCTAGTATTTGGTGAGTGTTTGATATTTTTCTCATTTTTTCGCTTACGGCTTTTGCTGCTTTTCCGCTTATTCCTGTGTCTATTTCGTCAAATATTAGTATTGGTACTTTGTCTACATTTGCTAGTACTGATTTTATTGCTAGCATTATTCTAGACATTTCTCCTCCTGAAGCTATCTTTATTAGTGGTTTTTCTTCGTCTCCTATGTTTGTTTTTATTAGAAATTCTACACTGTCTAGTCCACTTTTATTGAATTCATTATTTTTATTAAGTATTACTTTGCTATTAAATGTTGCATTTGGCATTTCTAATTCTTTTAGTTCTTTATTTATTTTCTCTGATAGTATTTGTGCATTTTCTATTCTTATTTCATTCATTTTTATAGCTAAAGTTGTCATTTGTTTTTCTATTTCTTGTATTTCTTTTTTTAGTTTAGAATTTTTTTCATCTATATTTTCTATTTCAAAAATTTCTTGTTCTAGTTTTTGTTTATAATTTAATATTTCTTCTATTGTGTTTCCATACTTTCTTTTTAGTGAAAATATTAGATCTAGTCTTGATTCTATTTCATTTCTTTCCTCATCATTAAAGTAGATTTCTTCATTTAGACTTGATATATCTCTTGAAAGTTCTTGTATATCATAATATATGCTCTTTATTTGTGATAGTTTTTCGCTATATATACTATCTATATTTTCTATTTTTTCTAATGCTTTTATTGCAATATTAATACCATCTATTGTTTGTATGCTTAGAGCTTCATCTGATATTTTTAAATTTTCTGTTATTTTTTCAGAGTTTAATATTATTTTTCTTTGTTCTTCTAGCTTTTTGTCTTCTCCTATTTTTAAGTTTGATGCTTCTAATTCATCATATTGATATTTTAATAAGTCCAATTTTCTTTCTTTTTCTTTATCATCTCCATAGTTATTTTTTAGTTCTTGCTTTAATTCATTATAATTATTATATAAATTCCTATATTTTTCTTTTAACTCACTAATTTCTTTTCCTATGAAGCTATCTAGGTATCCTATGTGTGAACTTTTTTCTAGTATTGTTTGGTTATCATTTTGCCCATGTATGTCTATTATATTTTTCATGAATTCCCTTAATTCATTTACTGTTACTAGTCTTCCATTTATTTTACATGAGTTTCTTCCATTTGAATATATTTCTCTTGATACTATTATATTCCCATCTATTGCAGTTTGATTTTCAGGCATATATATACATGCTTCAATGTATGAATGATTTTCTCCTTTTCTAATCATTTCTTTTGAGAACCTACCACCTGATATTATTCCGAAGTGAGTCAATTATTAAAGTTTTTCCTGCTCCTGTTTCTCCTGTTAGAACATTAAGACCTTGGTTTAAATCTATACTTAAATCGTCTATTATTCCTATATTTTTTATATTTATTGTTGAAATCATAAAGTACCTCCTTTATAACCTTTCACTGATCACAATTTGTAAATTGACACTGTGTTATATTTATATAACACAAAATAAATGTTTGTATTAATTATTATATATATGAACTTTTGTTTTGTCAATAGTTTTTTTATTTTTGTTTATTTATTTTTCTGCTATAGAGGATTTTATTGTTATTAGCTGTTGGAGAAGTAAAAATATTATATATAACAATTCAAAAATTGATTTCTCCTATACTATGAAATATGATGCTATTTAGGAAACGCTCTAAATAGCATCAATAATTTTTATGTATTTTCGACAAGGTTCTAACTGTATACTACATCTAATTTGAAGTATATTATATGTATAAATTCAAAATGAAATATTTAAAGTGGATTTAATAAATGGGCAAGTTATATGTAGAATATACTCTATTCTCATTATTAGTTTTTTCAAAGTGATTCTCAAATTTTATGTATTTTGATTTTAAACATTCATATATATTATTTAATTTATAATGCCTTATTGATTCATAAATTTATTGTATAATTTTTTATATTTTAAGTATATCCCCTATAAATTAGCAGCAAACTAGCTTAAATGCATTGCCTGTAAGCGTTCAGTTCTACTGAATGTAAAGTGCAAGGCGGAACGCAGAATACAACACGTACATGCTTCGTGGGGGCAGTTTCGGCAACGCATACACGACCTTCCCTGCTTGCTACCGTGCTTACCTTTATGCGCCAGATACCGACACTAGCCGAGGGTTCATATCATAGTCTAAATTATCAGCATATGAAGCTTCCCCAGTCCACTCCCATAGATTTCCTGCTACGTCATATAGGTTCATTTTCTTTACTTGTTCTGTGGAGCCTGTTGTTAATAGTATATATGAACTTGTTCCACTATTTGTTGTTAATGTTTTTGAGCTTTTGAAGCCATCTGTTGCTCCTGCTGATGCCCCTGTAGCTGTTACATTTCTATAATATCCACTTAAGTTTGCTAATGATACATTATCATAATTTCCCCAATTTGATGTGGTTATATCCACTCCATTATTTTGCATATATTTCATCATCATATCCCACATTGTTCCTGTTACTAATCCACTTTTTACGTATTTGTGATTACTATACAATCTTCTACTCATTTCTACAGCTGTGTAATAGTCTGCATGATAATAGGCAATACTATCCGCTTTTACTACTACATTTCCTGAGGTCTTATTTGTTCCTGTTGTTACTGGCGTTCCTACTCTTCTTGCTGTAAAACTATAATTTTGCCATCCTCAATTATTTATTCCTGTTTGTATTCCTACTGCTCTAAATAATAAAGCATTTCCATTAAATGTTACACTATAATCAAATGGATCGGTTTCCCATTTTCTTCTTTTTCTTTGTTTAGCGTCCCTACTCCTGCTTCATAACTTCATGTTTTCTCAATTCAATAATATTAATATTTTTTATTATATTTTTTGACATAATTTGTAGCACTATCGAATTAGTTTCATACATTTTTCCTATACTATAAAAAAACACACTCTTCTTTGAATGTGCTTTTTCTATTTATTAAACTAATTCTAATATAACAACTTCTGCGTTATCTCCTTTACGTTGTCCTTTTTTTATTATTCTAGTGTATCCACCAACTCTTCCTTCATATTTTGCTGCTATTTCATTAAATAATTTTGATGGTAAATCGATGTTATTTCCTTTTTCATCTTTTACTTTATTTATATTTCTCATTATTTTTCTTCTAGCATTTAATCTTGAAGGCATATCTTTTTGTCTTTTTTCAGTAGTTTCTTCTTTTACTACTTTTAAATATTCTTTACCGTTTTTGCTCTTTGTAAGTTCTGTTACTTTATTTCCTTTGCTATCTAGTTTTGCTTTTATAACTTTTACATCTACTGTTTCAAAGTTATCTTTTTCTTTTACTGCTAATGAAATAATGCTATCTGCTATTGCTTTAACTTCTTTAGCTCTTGCTTCAGTAGTTTCTATTTTACCATGCAATATCAAATCTGTTACTTGGTTTTTTAACATTGCTAAACGGATATCTGTTGTTTTACCTAATTTTCTATTAGTTGCCACTTGATTTTCCTCCTTCTTTAATTAATCCTCTTCTTTAGCAAAGTCTAATCCTAGTGAATGCAATTTTTCAATTACTTCATCTAATGATTTCTTTCCTAAATTTCTAACTTTTATCATCTCTGATTCTGTCATTTTTACTATATCTTCTACTGTTGATATATTGGCTCTTTTTAAGCAGTTGAATGATCTTACTGATAGTTCTAAGTCTTCAATTGACATTTCTAAAACTTTTTCTTTTTTGTTTTCTTCTTTTTCGATCATTACTTGTGTATTTTTTGCTGTTTCTGATAAATCTATAAATAGCTCTAAATGCCCTGTCATAACTTTTGCTGCTAAACTTAATGCTTCATATGGAGCTAATCCTCCATCTGTCCATAATTCTATTGTTAATTTATCATAGTCTATATTTTGGCCTACCCTTGTATTTTCTACTGAGTAGTTTACTTTTTTTACAGGTGTGTAAATTGAGTCTATTGGTAATACTCCTAAAGGTGCTCCATCTTTCTTGTTCTTTTCTGCTGAATTATAACCTCTTCCCATATTTACTGTCATTTCCATTTGAAGGTGTGCCCCTTCTGAAAGTGTTGCTATATGTAATTCAGGATTTAGTACTTCTACTCCATCATCTGTTATGATATCTCCTGCTTTTACTTCTCCTTCACCTTTTACATCTATTCTTACTGTTTTTTCTTCATTTTCATGAAGTTTTAGTCTTACCATTTTTAAATTAACAATTATTTCTGGTACATCTTCTACAACGTTTGGTATACTTGAAAATTCGTGAACTACTCCTTCTATTTTTACACTTGTTATAGCAGCTCCCGGTAATGAAGAAAGTAATATTCTTCTTAATGAATTTCCTATTGTAACACCATAACCACGCTCTAATGGTTCACATACAAATTTAGCGTAATTTGCTTCGTTATCAATCTCTAAGCATTTAATATTTGGCTTTTCAAATTCTATCATTTTTCCCTCCTAAATTTTTTAGAAGTTAGAGGCTAGAGGTTAGAGGTTAGAATTTTGTATTTCTAATCTTTTTACCCTTTTTTTATACTCTACTTCACCTTTTCATTTTACTTTTATTCCAAGTTTTCTTACCTCAGGTTTCCAATTTCTAAATTCTAACGTTTCTGACTTCTAGCTATTATTTTGAGTAAAGCTCTACTATTAAATGTTCTTCTACTGGAATATCAACATCTTCTCTTGATGCTAATCTTACTACTTTACCACTTAAAGTTTCTACATTTTTTTCTAGCCATTCTGGAACTGGTCTTGCCCCATTTTCTTCTACATTTAGTTTTATTGCTCCATTATCTTTTCTGATTTCTCTTACTGCTATTACATCTCCTGCTTTTACTAAGTATGATGGGATATCTACTTTGTGTCCATTTACTTCAAATGCTCCATGAACGATTAACATTCTTGCTTGTGCTCTTGAAGATCCATATCCTAATCTATATACTACGTTATCTAATCTGCTTTCTAGTATTTGTAGTAAAACTTCACCAGTTTTACCTTTTGTGTTAGAAGCCATATCAAAATATTTTCTGAATTGCTTTTCACTAACACCATAAAATGATTTTGTTTTTTGTTTTTCTCTTAATTGAGTACCATATTCTGAAAGTTTTTTCTTTTTTTGTCCATTTTGTCCTGGTGCATAGTTTCTTCTTGATATACTACATTTATCTGTATAGCATCTTGAACCTTTTAAGAATAACTTTTGTCCTTCTCTACGGCAAATACGGCATTGTTCGTCTTTATATCTTGCCATTTTTACTTTTTCTCCTTTCATCTTTCACTCTATCTTATGAATAAAGTTAAAGAGTTCTTTTATTTTTTATACCCAGTATAATGAAAAATTACATCTAAATTAATATACATTATTAATTATTCATTCTTCATTATTAACTATTAATTGCAATATGAAATATTGCACCTTTATACTCTTCTTCTTTTTGGTGGTCTACATCCGTTGTGTGGGATTGGTGTAACATCTTTGATGCTACTTATTTCTAATCCTGCAGATTGTAAAGATCTTATTGCTGCTTCACGTCCTGAACCTGGTCCTTTTACAAATACTTCCACTGTTTTTAAACCATGTTCCATTGCTGCTTTTGCAGCTGTTTCTGCTGCTTCTCCTGCTGCAAATGGTGTACTTTTCCTTGAACCTTTAAATCCAAGTTCACCAGCACTTGCCCAAGAAATTGCATTTCCTTTAACATCTGTTATTGTAACTATTGTATTATTAAAACTAGAATGAATATGTGCCATACCTTTATCGATATTTTTTCTATCTCTTCTTCTAGGTGTTGTTCTTTTTGTTACAGCTTTTGCCATTGTTTTTTCTCCTTCCTTATATATGTCAGGGGACACCCCTTTCCCTTTTGTCACTTCCACTTGGCAGAAGGAATATTCCCTCCCCTTGTGAATTAGTATTCAAATAGCTAAAGTTTTATCCTCTTTATTAATTATTTACTTTTATTTTTTCTTACTTTTGCTTACTAGTTTTCTAGGTCCTTTTCTTGTACGAGCATTAGTTTTTGTTCTTTGCCCTCTTACTGGTAAGTTTCTTCTATGTCTTAAACCTCTGTAACAACCAATTTCCATTAATCTTTTAATGTTTAAAGCTACTTCTCTTCTTAGGTCACCTTCTACAGTATAACCTTCCATAACTTTTCTGATTGCTTGCTCTTGGTCTTCTGTTAAGTCTTTTACTCTAGTATCTGGATTAACTCCAGCTTCTTTTAATATTTTTTGTGAACTAGCTAGTCCTATACCATATATATATGTAAGTCCTATTTCTACTCTTTTTTCTCTAGGTAAATCTACTCCTGCTATACGAGCCATATTTTTTAGCACCTCCGTTATAAATTTAATTATTATTATTTTTTTCTTAAAAGATTTTTAAAGGTGAAATGCATTGGAAAGGTCCAATCTTTAAATTTCCTTTAAGACTGTATATAAACACAAATCTTTAAAATTTATAAACTTAAAAAGTTTACAGCCGCTTTAAATATTTGTGCCAATATCAAAATATAGTTTTAATTAACCTTGTCTTTGTTTGTGTTTTGGGTTTTCGCATATTACCCTTATAACACCTTTTCTTTTAATTACTTTGCATTTGTCGCATATTTTTTTAACTGATGGTCTTACTTTCACTTTAATACACCCCCCATGATATTTTAATGAATAGTGAATAATGAATAGTGAATAATTGGGTTACATTATTTACTATTTCTCATTATCTATTCAAATTCTATTTTTTTAATGAATAATCAATAACTATCCATTATTAATTATTCATTGTTCATCATTCATTCTTTTTATTTTGCTCTCCATGTAATTCTTCCTTTTGTTAAGTCATATGGTGATAGTTCTACTTTTACTTTGTCCCCTGGTAATATTTTTATGTAGTTCATTCTTAACTTTCCAGAGATATGAGCTAATATTTGATGTCCATTTTCAAGTTCTACTTTAAAATTTGTATTTGGAAGTGTTTCTACAACAGTTCCATCAACTTCTATAACATCTTCTTTTGCCATTTTTTCCTCCATTTTTCTATTTAGAATTTATGCATATTTTATCAATATGCACATAATAGCTTTTATAGTATATAATAAATTTACAATAATGTCAATATTTCTGGCTCATTTTCTGTAATTAATATTGTATTTTCATAGTGTGCTGCATTTGTTCCATCTTCACTTATTATTGTCCAGCCATCATCTAACTGTAAAATACCATCTTTTCCATATATAACCATTGGCTCTATTGCAAGTGTCATACCAGGTTCTAGCCTTATTCCTTTTCCTGCTTTTCCATAGTTTGGTATTCCTGGATCTTCATGCATTTGTCTTCCTATTCCATGACCTTGAAACTCTTTTACTACACTAAATCCATTTTTTTCTACGTATTCTCCTATTGCGTGACATATATCACCTAATCGATTTCCTTTTTTTGCATATTTTATTCCTTCAAAAAATGCTTGTTTTGTTGCATCTATAAGTCTTTTTGTTTCTTTATCTATATTTCCTACTATGTATGTTCTTGCACAGTCTCCATTGAATCCATCTTTTAATGCTACTAAATCAACACTTACTATATCTCCTTCTTTTAATATTACTCTTTTTGAAGGTATTCCGTGTATTACTTCATCATTTACAGATGCGCATATTGAACCTGGAAATGCTGGTATGCCTTTTACTCCACTTGGATAACCTTTTTCTGCTGGAACCCCGCCCATTTGCTCTCATTGTATTTTCCGCTATTTTATCTAGTTCCCAAGTTGATATTCCTGGCTTTATTGCTTCTTCTACTGCTTTTTGGGCAAGCGCTGCTACACGACATGCTTCTCTCATTTTTTCTATTTCTTGTTTTGATTTTATTGTTACCATATTTATTACCCCGTTTCTTTAAAACCTAAATTATATTATAGCATAAAAACTAGAAAAAATAAACATTTTTTCTAGTTTTTTGTATTATTATTTGTATAAGTGTCAATGATGTGAAACAAAAATATATAAAAATTTAATATATAT
>CAOJVB010000032.1 GCA_948444845.1 uncultured Clostridiaceae bacterium
ACATATTGTCCCTTATCCATTATTCCTGCTTTTAGATATTTCTTAATTAGTCCTATGATGTTTGGGTCTTTTATGTTGTATTCTATGAACCTTATCATCCAGTCGTGGTCTATATGGTCAAAGAAACCTTTTATATCTGCATCTACAATGTAGTTTATTCTTGTTGTTGATATACTTTTATGCACATATTTTATTGCTTTATGACAACTGTTATTTGCTCTAAAACCATACATATTATCTTGGAATTTTGGTTCATATATTGCCTCTAGTATTTTCTTTAATGCTAATTGCACTATTTTATCTTCATATATTGATATTCCTAGTGGTCGCATTTTACCATTATCTTTTGGTATATATACTCTAAGTGCTGGTGCTGGTTTATATGCTTTGTTCTTTAATCTTATTACTAAGTCTTTAATATTTTCGTCTAGGTTTTCTGCATATTCTTTCTTGCTTACATTATCAATTCCCTCTGCTTTATTTCCATCTAGTTCTTTATGACATTGTTTTAGCAGTTCTTCATTGATTAAATGATACAATGATGTAAATATTGGTCGTTTTTCATTTCTTGATTTGTCTGCTATTCTTGCTAGTTTTGTTTCCATTATTCCTCCTGTCCCTGAGTACAGATAATGTTTCCGTATCAAGACCGCTATTACGTAAGCCCCTTCGCTCCATTTCCATTACAGAAACTTCCCCACTACTATGAGCTTATCCGACTGCCTAATATTCTTTTGACATTCTCCGTTTTATTGTTGTTTGTCATACTTGTATTTCTACAAGAAATATTAGGCTCTCCCCAGTTGACAAGTAATCACAGTGTAAAGTATGATTGGCTCTAATGACCCCGTAAAAGCCTAAATAATCTCGCCATAACGATTATTTAGATATTGCATTCCGTGGTAAGTAGCACGTTTGCCTTTTAATTGGTAACATTTCGGGGCTGAATTGCCTTTTAACCCTACTTCCTTGCTGTTTACGCTTTACTCATAACATTACTGTCATAAGCACAAAACTCGCTATTGAGTGGTTGGTTAGACCTTGTTCAAACAGGACTTCCACCTGCTAGATTACTTACCCTTTGCTGGGCGCACACTTTACTATTTGTTCATTTCTTTTTCAAATTCAAACATTCCATCATCTTCTTCATATATATCTTCTGACATATTTGGATCAGGATGCTTTTCATTAAAATATTCAACTATCTTAAATTTTAATCTATTAACATAAAAGTGAATATTTCTTTTATCAAAATATGGGGTACATGTCTTCCATACTTCAGTTTCAGGATATAATTTTTCAATTTCTTTCCATATTGCTTGACCAATTCCTTTACTTTGAACGCCAACTCTAACAAATAAGAAATCTAAATGATTAATATTGTTTTCATTTATTCCAACAATAGCACCACCAATAATTTCATTATTATCATCTATCATTTCGTAAGAATGACACTGGGGATTATTTAAAGATTTATCTATATCTTTTTCTGGTAATACTTGTGATTTATCTTTACCATAAACTGATTCATACCCATACTGAAATGATTCTTGCATATATTTTTTAAACTTATTAATATCTTCATCTCTTAATTTAATTAATTTCATTTTATCACTATTTGTAGAAATTATATCATATTTTCTATAAAATATCATTTAACTATTAAAAATATTTTTAGTTATTAAATTATTAAATGTAGCAACTATTCCTATTTCAAAATAAATATCATTTATATAAGTTCTAGCTGTTGTTTTTGAAACATATAATTCATCTGCAATAATATCTTCAGGAACATTACCAAAAAATTTATATTCTATAACTTTTAATTTAGTTTTATCACTCTTTCTAAGTTCTTGTAAAACACTATCAATTAACTCCTTCCATTTCTTATATTCATTTATTTTACCATCTATATTGATATTCTTTATGACTTGTGATTCTACTGTTCTATTAGTTATCTTTTACCAATCCATATTAAGCATATTATCTTGTTCATACCAATATTTATCAATCCATTCTCTATTTTTTTCTTCATCCATAAATGCATCTTTATAAATGGATTTCTGCAAAAAACTTGGAATCCCTGAAATTATAATATTAAATTGAAGCATATAATCTTTTATAATTTTATTCATAAAATCATCAAATACTTCTTTACTTTCTTGATAAATTTCATAAGTTAATTTATTTGTAGTTCCACTATACCCTTTACAATATCTTTTTCCGATCCATAATGGATACATTCCATAATTAGGAATTTGAACATGAACTATTTTTTCTCTAGAAAAAAAACCATGTGCGAATCTATTTCTATAAAGCTCTTTTATTCTAGATAATTCTTCTAATTCATTCATATGTTCATTTGATAATTTTTCTATTTTGCTTCTCCAATCACATTCCAAATATTTAGAAAATTCTTCATTTTCATCATATTTAGAAGTCATTGGAAATAATAAAACAAAAAAATGCTCTAATGATGAAAAGAAATTATCAATATATAATTCAATTGTATAAGATAATTCTTCATTTAATCTATATATAACTTTATCATATTTTTTACATACTTCAGATGTAAGATATTTAATTTCTTTGTATTTTCCATGGTCAATTTCTATATATTTGTTAGCACTACCCGTATCTATTAATGTTTGTAAATCTCTTTCTTTTAATTTTATCTTTTTATCTATTCTATTTTTTATTTTTTCAATGTTATTTTCAATAATACATATTTTTCTAGAATATTCATTATAATAATTTGGAAGAGAATATTGATTTTTTTTCACAGCTTCTTGAGAAAATTCCAATAATGCTTTTTCAAATAATCCATTAATTTCTTTTAAAATATTTAATACTTCATTTTCAACAATTTTATCTATATGTAATCTATAACTAAGTTTAAAATGACTAATACAACCAAGTTTTTCTTTATACTTGAAACTTATTTGATAATTTACTTTTTCAAAAGGTCTATAACAAACATCAAAACCTAATATTTTGTCAAAAATATATGACATTAAATGTGGCTCAATAGGACAACTAGATTCTATTAAATTATTATTTTCCAATTCATCTTTTGTGAAATAGTATTGTTTGAAATCTTTCATCTTTTCTTTAATAATTTCTATGTATTGGTTGTTCATTCTTATCTCCTCATATTATAATCTTTTTACAATTATTATACCATTCTTTCTATAAAATAGCATTAACTATTAAACATATTTTTAACTATTAAATTATTAAAAGTTGCAAGTATTCCTATTTCAAAATATATATCATTTATATATGTTCTAACTGTAGTTTTTGAAATATATAATTCATCTGCAATAATATCTTCAGGAACATTACCAAAAAATTTATATTCTATAACTTTTAATTTAGTTTTATCACTCTTTCTAAGTTCTTGTAAAACACTATCAATTAACTCCTTCCATTTCTTATATTCATTTATTTTACCATCTATATTGATATTCTTTATGACTTGTGATTCTACTGCTCTATTTATTTTATTTTTACTTTTTATTGAAGAATTTATATCTCTGCCTCCAGTAGTGTCTCTTTCTAATTCTAATTCATTTATTAATCTATCATATATTGGATATTCATATAAATTTTTTCTTATAATCTTTTTTACTTTTTTAATAACCATGTTAACCTCCTAAAATAAAAAAATCACAACTCTTTAGTTGTGTTACATATCTAAATCCATATCATCATCTTCCATCTCTGAAGAATTTGAATATGGTGCATTATCATATAAACTGTCAAAAAATTCCTTAGGATATTCTCTTTGTTCAAAATTAGCTCTTGTTTTCTTTTTATTATTACTTTGTTTTTCTTTCCTCTGTTCAACCTCATCTACTCTTAAAATTACCCATCTTTTAATAGTTGCGAAATCGCTTTTATATTCCACTCCCTTTGATTTCTTATATAAAGAAAGTTCTTCTATACATTTATTAGCCTTAGTTTCTCCATATTCATTAACTAGCTCCGTATATTCGTAATTATATAAATACACATTATCTAAAAATTTTTCTTTGCTAACTGTGTGTGTATTTATATTATTATAGTTTATATTATTTACTTCTATTTTTTCATCACTAGCCTCGTGATTTTTTAGTTGATAGGGGTAGTGATTTTTTAGTAGATAGGGTACTTCATTTGGATATATTTTTCTTTGAATAATCTCCTGTTGTTCGTTTCTAATTATATCTATAACTAAATAATTATATTTTCTTAAATTAGTAATCCACCTTGAAACAGTCTTATGATCTACTCCTATTTTTTCTCCTAAATATTTATTACTTGCATAACAATATCCTTCTTTATTTGAGAGAGCAGTAATAAGAGCATATAACAATTTTTCGTTTGGCTTTAACTCATTATTAAATAAAACTGTTGCAGGAATTACAGCAAAATAACCTATTCTATTTATTTCATTCTGTATATCCACTTTTCCTATCACTTTCCTTCCCTGCTACTATACAAGCATATAAAATTAAACTTAAATTTGCTCCTATAAATAATCCTATTATTAATCCTATCCAAAACATAATTTACACCTCCACATTCAACCCAAATTTCTTATTTGAGCATTTTTATACACGAACTCAATTAACTTGTCCTTTATTATTTTTTGTTTCTTAAAATCGAATTTAAGAGTTTCCTCAATTTCATCTTTAGACTTATTTTTTAAATATTTTAGATTTATAAAATCGTAGTATTTAGGATATTTTTGCATTAAAAAAGCAAGTACCTTTTTTATCAGTACCTGCCATCTCTTAAATTCTAATATTTTTCTATTTTCTATTATTTTAATTACCTGATTTTCTAAAGTATTGTTACATACCGTTATGCCTTTTCTCCAAGCATTTCCACTTACATTAACACTACTTATCAAACCAGCTTTTATATCATCAATCATTTCATCTATATTATTATAATTATACAAATAAAATTCTACTTTTTTATACTCTTGTTTTGTCATCTCCATATCCTCCTTGAAGTATTTTTTTTAATTCAAGGACAAAGAATTCTGCATCTATCTCATTATAATTATTTTCTGCAAAATCTAAGATTACATCAACAATATATTTATCGCTGTAATCTTCTATGTTTCTTATTATTTTTCCTAAGTCCCTTTTATTATACATTAGCAATCTTGTGCTTTTATTACAAAGTTTATCTTGTGCATTAAGTATAGCAATTTCTAATTCTTCTAGCAATTCTTCAAATAATACAGAAGTATTAGTTACTTCTTCTAGTGAAGTTCCAACATCCGTAGCTAATCTAAGCCACTCTATAAAGTAAAAATCTTCAACAAATTCATCGTACTTTTCATTCATTTCTTCTATTTTATTATAAATACATTTTAATCTTGCTACTTTATTTATTTCATTTATTAAATTACTTAATTTTTCTCTTTCCATAAAAACCTCCAAAAAAATAACCTCAGCATCTGCTGAAGTTATTAATATTTCAATATTAAATCACATTATTTTTTACCCTTTATTTACCCTTTATGAAACAAATTTTAATGCTTTTTAACGATTTTTAATGCTTTTAAATGGATTTTTCAGAGAAATAAAAAATCCTCTGTATATTGCTATAACAGAGGCATTTCTTTGGTTGCGGGGGATAGACTCGAACTATCGGCCTTCGGGTTATGAGTGTGTAAGTGTTGGTATTGCCAAGTTTAGTGTAGCTTTGTTATATGTTGTTAGAGTAAGTTAATCGGTGATTCCTGGTTTTGTTTGAGTGTGTTAATTTTGGTTAAAAAGTGGCTGTTTTTGTGGTGAGTGTGACCAAAGTGTGACAAAGAAACCAAACTCTTAAAATTAAAGTCTGGCTATTTAATCTTCACTATATTTTTTATATTCATCACTGTCATATATCGATAAGTCATCATTAATTTTTATTATTAATAAAATTAATAATTTTAAGAATAAGTAATAGTTGTTTTCATGTATTTTTTCTGAGTCTTTTCCATTAGGTTGACATCCATGAATGTACTTATTTCTTAAATCAAATCCATTAGCAAAACTGGCTTTATTTAAATAATAATTAAAGTACTCACTTTCAGCAGTTGATAATAAGGTACTTTCAAATTTAAGAATACCTTTTTCGCATAGTTCATCTATTATTTTTCTTGCTGTTTTTGAGTATTTCCAATAAGATATAACATCATTATAATATAAGTCTTTAAATATATTTACTTTTTTCAAATCTTTTATTGTAAGATATCCATCTTTATCAATATTTATATAGTCCATTTTTATTAATTCTTTTAAATCTCTTTGATCATATTCTGGATATTCTTCTAATTTTACTTTTTCATTAATAACTAAAGAATAAAAATTATCATACTTTTCTCCAATTCTTTCAAGATACGCTAACATACATTGATCTGAAAAGAAATAATACGATAATAAATTAAATTCTTCAGAAGAGGCATATACATACTTTTTCTTTACTATACTTGGTATATCTTGAAAAAATAGATGTGTAGATGACATTTCTAATAATTCTTGATTTATTCTTCCTTCTTCTACAAATAATTTATATTCTTTTAAAATATAATCCATTTCAATTAATATGTTCCTACACTTTTCTAGGTACTTTGATTCTTCTGTTGGCACATTTATTTTATAGTTTTTAATTTTAAATTCTTCTTTTAAATATTTCTCGAAAAACCATTCAATAATTTTCTCTAATTTTATTCCTATATTATTTAACTGCTTATAGTAAGCCATCATCTGTAAAGATGATAACATTGATTTTCTTTGAAATATCTCATTACATTTATATTCTTTTTTACTTCTTATTGCTAATTTTTCAAAAAGTCCATCTTCACTTTTTTTGTTTATCAAGTTTATTCTTGTTTCCATATCTACAAATTCGAAAAGATATATAAAATTATTTAATAAAGTAGGATAATCTTTGTTTTCTTTTATCCAATTCAAATCATACTCGCACTCTATATTTGTTCCTTTTGAATTATATGAAACAGTATCTTTTGCTCCTTCTTTAAAACTGACTAATGTACTTATTCCTATACCTTTATTTTTTTCAAAGAATTTCTTTGTATCCCTATCTATTCTCTTTTTAGCTAGTAATTTAGTTTTATCTGATATTAATAAAACATTTGGATTTGATTCTATGTTTAATATAACTCTTAGATAATTTAAATTTGCTTCTCTAGATTTTATATATTTTATAAATATATTTTCTCTTTCTATAATCGTTAACTTTTGAGGAATATATAATTCATTTTTATCAATTCTCTCTAATACATATTTATTCATTAAAATTAATGCACTATCATTATATTTTAGAAACTTTTTTATTATTATATCTGTATATGAATCTGTTATTTTTTTATTTCTTAATACTAATTCTAAAACATGTGTGCTATTTATTAATTGATTAAATGCTCTTTGACTTATCCTACTATATAATTTATATTTTTCAAAGATTTCAAAAAAGTCCTCTTTATATCTTGTTTCAATTGAATTGAATATTTCATACAAATTTTTATTTCTAATATTATTAAAATATCTTCCTATATTTGCCTTGAGTTTTACATTTATGTTTTTTAGGTTGTCAATATACTTCTCATCCCAATTATTTAAATATAATTTATTATCTAAAAATTTAGTGATATTATAAAATTCTATAATGTCATTAATTTCATAATCTTCTCTTTTTTCATCATATTCTTTTATAACTTCCTCTATCTTTTGTAAATTCCATCCAATTGATAAATCACTTTTTGAATAATATTTGACTCTATGTTCCATTTATTAGTCCTTTCAATTTTATAGTAGTTTTATTTATGTTTCATTACTTTATCTAAATATTCATCCCAATCTTCATCATTGCCTTCCATTTCATGCAACCAAAAGTACATAAATAATATTTCAAATTCTTGTTTTTTACCTTTAGTAAATAGTCTCTTCGGCATGTTCCTATATAATGAATCTATGTTAAATAAATTATCTCCATTTTTATAATCGTATTCATATCCTCTATATGATTTACTATTTTTCTTTTTGTGTTTACTTCCCCATATTTCTGGAGTTTCATAAAAATAATTTACCCACTCAAAAGCAAAGGCACATAAGTTTACACCATATTTATTTTTCGTTTTCTCTATCCATTCATCTATTTCTTCATTTATCGATGGAATATTCCACCTTGATTGATTACTTTCCACTCTATGATATTCTTTTAAAAATTTGTATAACATTTCTTCTTGTCCTTTTAAATATGGAAATCTCTTTATATATTCAGCATAACACTCATACGATAAACTTCTAAATTCGCTATCCTCACTTAATAAATAAAAATAAGTTTGTTCTATTCTTGTTCCTCTTCCTATTGATTTATCTAAGAAATTCCCATGTTCAGCATATATATTTACTAGCCATTCCCTTATTTCAGGCTCATACTCATTTAGTTTTTTACGGTATTTATTTAATTTTTCTTCTTTTGCTATTGTTATTTCTTCTAATTCTGTTATATTTAGATAATTATTAAAGTACTCAAAGATATAATTAACACATATTTTCATGTTTTCATCTTTTTTATTTTTATCAAATTCATTTAATCCATCTTCTTTTTTTCTCTTTTCAATATACTCTTCCAATTTCATCATACAAATATTTCTCCAATCATATTTTATATCTAATTTTTGTGTTCAACCCACTATTTATTATAACATAGTATCATTCTTTTCACTTAATTCGGTTTGTCCTAGTTTTCTACAAATTGTTTTTCCTAATTTATTATACCGTAAATTTCTTACTTTTAGTAATTTATTCATTTTCCATGTAATTATTTCTATCTTACAAGAATTATGAGCTTTTTTCAACTAATTTCAAAATTCCTGCATATAAAAAGAAACCTTCTCTATTAAGGTTTCTAAAATGGTAATTCTATTTCATCTACTGATATATTTTTACTGTGATTTTCGGGATTTATGGGAAACTTATTCAAATAATCTCCAAATGCTCTTTCTTCTGTGCCGAACACATCACTAGCCATAACCTCTATAAAAGTTACTAGCTTTCCATTTATTGTTTTTCTTGTTTTATTTCTATCTTTTTCTCCTGGAAATAATCTTCCCGCTTCTTTTAGATATTTCCATGTAGATGTACTATTACCTGGAAATTTAGTTCCTTGTATTCCATAAAACTTCACAACTTCATTAAAGATTACATTGGGTAATAAGTAACACCTTTTCTTATCTTCATCATAATATCCTACAAATGTCACTAATGACATATCTGGTTCCCTTTGATGATTTTTATAACTTTTCAAATATATTTTCTTACTTTCTAATAATTCTTGAACTGCTCTAAAGAACATATTATCTGTTCTATTTTCTTCTGTTCTCATACTTTGCTTTTGAGCTGCTTTTATTAAGTTGTTCCATGATTCTATTTTTAATTGTTGCATTTTTTCATACGGTATTACTTGTTTATTATTTGCAAATTCTAAAAACAACTCCATTCCCATATATTCTGATGCAATAATTTCTGGTATTCTTCCATGTGCAAAGTCTTGATTTGCTTTATTTCTATATTCTATAAATTTACTTTTGCAATTTTTCTTTATGCTCTCATAGTTATCAATTACATATTGTATATATTCCTTCATGCTAAATGATAACTTGTCTTTACCATTTTGTATTTGCGATAATAATTGTAAATCAATATCTCCTCTAGCCATTTCAATTATCAATGCTCTTGCTGTTCTACTTTCTGCCATATTTGGAAACGATTCTCCTGTAACAATACACATGCCTCTTGCACTAAATCCCATTTTTACAGTTTGTCCATCTTGCTTCATTCTACTTCTAGCTTGTCTATCTCCATAAAGTCCAAATAAACTCTCTGCGACTGCATCCATCTTCTTTCCCTCTTGCAATGTTTGGCTTGGATAATAATCATCAATTGCAAATAGTGTATCTTTTAATGTAAATGCTTTCTTCTCTATGCTATTTACTGTATCTTTAAATCCTCCTGGTAATGTATCTCTTTCAAAATCTCCAAAGTGTGAAACAATTAGAGCTGATAATGAACTTTTTTGTGAACCACTTTCTCCTACAAGCCAAGTTACAAATCCTAGTGGAATGTTTTCTTCTAGAAACAAACTCCTTAATGGTGCTAAATATGTTAAGGCTAATAATGGAATGGTTATTTCTTTTTTTGTTAAATCTAGTATTGATAAAGATGTTTCTATGCTTTCTTTTATATCATATTTTTTATTGGTAAATTGATATTTTTCTAAACCTATTACATCTAAGTCAACTTTTATATCTTTACTTTCCCCTATTGCACCACCATGATATAAATAAACTAATTTCCCATTTACCTTTCTAAATCCTGTATGCTCATATATTGTTTCTTTATCTATTCCATTAGATAAACTTTGAATTGCTGCATATACATATTCCTTGTGGTTAGATTTTGGTGGATAAATTTGTGGCAATAAATCCCACTGTGGATTATATATCCAAGACATATTCTCTATCTTATTATAATTTACTCTTATCGGATTTAATTTCATTCTATTATTTAAAACCGCTGCTACTTCTAAATATCCTTCCTCTTCTAATCCATTATCTTTACATATTTTTTTTATTGGCATTGGTAAAAAATTAGAAAGTGTTTTATTTTCTTCTATATTTCCCTTCTTCACTTTTCTCTGTAATCCTTGGTATCCAAACACATACGGAGTCCCATATAACTTATCATTATATTCTTTGTATTCATCTGGCTCTTCTATTTTTTTAGGATCTATATTTAAATCTTGTAGATCTTCTTCAGTTAAATCTTCTACTGACATGCTTTTTCAATCTCCTTCCTGTGTTTAAATAATTCTATTTTTTCATCCTCAGTTGTGGTGTTTATAAATTCATCTATCCACAAATTTATCTCAAATTGTTGATAATACAAATATTGCAAAGTATTAGCTATATCTTCATTCTCTAAATCATCAATACTTTTTATTCTTTTGCTCAAAGTTTCAATACATATTTTATTTATCTTATCTGCATCACATAATTTTATAAATGTCATGTTAAACCAATTTTCTAGTGCTTCCCTTACTTTTTTATTTAGTAAACTTTTATTTTTTTGAACTTTTATCTGTTTATAGGTAGTCTTTTGTTTCATTTGAATTGGCAATGAAAAATCTTGTATAAGTTTTTTTGCTGCATCAATTGGAGTTAATCCATACAGTTCTTGAACAAAACTAATAATATCTCCATGCCATCCGCTTCCATAGTCATGAAATCCTTTTTCATTATTTACACAAAATGATGCTGTCTTTTCCTGCCTAAATGGTGATTTATAAAATGTATTGCTACCTGATTTCTTTCCGCTTTTCTGATATATAATACTCTGCAACTTGCTGTGGCTTCAAATATTCTTTTATCTCTTTAAATATATTTTGATTCATTCTATAAAATATGAATATTCTTTCTTAATGAGCTTTCTTCTTGCTCCTTTATAAATTCTTCTACAGCTTGTTTTGTAATGAATATTCTTCTACCTATTCTTACATATTTTATTTTGCCTTGCCTAATTAATTTGGAAAGAGACCACTCTGTAAACATTGGTTTATATTTTTCTATTACATCTTTCTTGGTGTAGATTGTTTCATTTTGTTCCATTTTTCTCTTTCCTCCTTTAACTCATTTATAGCATTTAATACTCTTTCTTTATTTTCTTTGGTTAATTCTATTCTAAGCATTCTACTAAAATTTCCATCTGTCATTCCTAATTTATTTGCTACTTGCCAATACTTAAAGTGGCTAGTTTCTATTGCCTTTCTAATATCTAAATTATTCATTATATTCCCTCCTATTGTTATTGTTGTTGACAATAATCAAATAGTATGTTAAACTATTTTAAATTATTATTGTTATTGTTAACATTACTTGTATAATATATTGTATTTTTGAATATTTCAATAATATACAAAGAAAAATGTTGATTTTTCAAGAAAACTTTTTCTTAATTTAAATTGTTAACGGAGGAAATTTATGAACGGTAATTTTTGCATATATTTTGATTTACAAAAGAAACAGGAAATAATTAAATATAGAGAGTTGAAAGAAAATTATATTGTTGATACTGATGATTCTGACATTTTAGATTACTATAATATAGATGAAGATACTAATCCATATCACATTATCGATAAAAGTGAATTCAAATGTTCTGAATATAGTAACTACATAGTAAAAAAGTTATTAGTTGATTATGATGCTGAATTAGATATTCTAATTCAACCTATTGGCTCTTTACTTTTAGATTTTATTAATATTGACTTATCCAATTCCAGATATTTAAAGAACTTTATACTTAAATATGGATTAAGTATTATTAGTAACTTAGATAAATCAAACGATTTACCTGCTTATTTAGCTTATACTACAAAGGAATTCAATGCTCGTTTTGAGAATTTTTATAATGCTACAAAAAAAACTTTAAATAAGACTCAATGTGATTTTAAAAATTGTATTGATTTCTGCTATTTTAATGCTGATAAAAATCTAGGATTACTTACAAGTATGCAAAAATATTTCTTATCTTATCACACATGTAATGGAGATGCCTTATTTACCTATGTTCCTTCTCTTGAAAAATATTCTAAAGGTATTTCTATAGACTTTGAATCCTTCTTTACAACAGATGTTACTTTAGAGAACTATACAAATAAAGAGCTAGTAAAGAAGATATCTGATAAAAACTTTTCTTTTTCGCCTTATTCTTATATATGTATTAAACTAGAAAATGCTTTATTTTTATCTTTCATAAATATTATAAGCATTGAAAAAATAGAAATTAAAGCTTGTGATAATTGTGGTAAATATTTTATTCCAATATCAAAGAGTAATGAAAAATTTTGTACTAATTATATTTCATTAAACTCTAAAAAAACATGTCGAGATGTTGGAGCTTTTAATTCTTACAATAATAAAGTAAAAGATGATGAGATTGAGGCCTTAATCAGAAAAACTAGTTCATATTTTTCAATGCAGGTAAAAAGAAATCCTGACATTGATATATACAAGAAAAAGCATGAAGCTTGGAAAAAGAATTATAAAGAGCAAAGGTTAAAATTTAAGAATAATGGAATTACTAAAGATGAATTTATAAACTGGATTAATTTACAAAGGAGGTAATTTCATTTGGCTGGTAATATTATTGATATGGGTAATGGCAAATATAGACTTCGTATTAGTAATTCATTTGATATTAATGGTAAACGAAAATACTACAATAAAACAGTCAGTTGCTCTTCAATGAGAGAGGCTGAAAAAGAACTTGCTAAGTTTATTACATCTATCGATGGTGGTTGTACTTATTCTGCTAATAAACTAACTTTAAATGAATTTAGTAAGCAATGGTTAGAAACATATGTAAAGCCTAATTTATCACCTACTACATATCAAAGTTATAAAGAAAAATTGAATATGCACATTTTGCCTTATTTAGGTGGTAAAAGACTTGATAAAATTAAACCTTTAGATATTGATAATTTATATAATTTGCTATCTACTAAACTTACTAATAGGAAAGATGAAAATGGTAATTTTAAAACTCTATCTCCTACTAGTATCCATAGAGTCCATGAAATATTATCAAGTTTATTTAATAATGCTGCAAGATGGGATTTAGTTCCTTATAATCCTTGTATCAAAGTGATAAAACCTAAATATAGAAAAACTAAAATGACTTGTTATGATGAGGAAACATCTAAAAGACTTATCAATGCTTTGTTAGAAAAAGCACCTATTAAATATAAATGTTTTATTATATTAGCAATCTTAGGTGGCTTTAGAAGAGGCGAAATTGTCGGATTGCATTGGAGTGATATTGATTTTAAAAATCATAAAATAACAATTAATAGATCTGCTTATTATTTGAGTGGCAATGGAGTTAATGAAAAAACTCCTAAAACTGATTCTAGTGTTAGAAGTGTAGTTGTTCCTAAAATTTGTTTTGAATTACTGAAACAATGGAGAGCTGAGCAATGCAAAATCCGTTTAGCTCTTGGTGATAATTGGCATGGTTCTGAAAATATTTTTACTACTGATGATGGAAATATTATGAATCCTGCTACTGGTCCTAAATGGTTTTCTGAATTTTTAAGAAAAAATAACTTCCCACATATCAGATTTCATGATTTGAGGCATACTTTTGCTACTTTGCTTATTTCTATGAATATTGATGTTCAGACTGTTTCTCATAAATTAGGTCATGCTAGTGCCACTACTACCATGAATTTTTATGTGCATGATTTGGAATCTACCGATAAGGCTAGTGCTGAGTTATTGGAGGATATGTTGTTAAAGATGTAAAAAAGGTATAGAAAGAGCCTATGGCTCTTTCTAAATTCCCATTAAATTCTTGTATTCTTTGAGCATTAGTTTTTCATAATCATCAAATACTTCCGAATTTTCGATATCATATTCTGATAATTTGCATTTTATACTTTTTATTTTTTCTACCATATCTTTTGAAAATCCATAATCATAATATTCTACATATTCCTTGTCCATACCTAGATTTTCTAATTTTTCAATAATTTCTTTTATATCTATCTCTTCATTATTTTCAAATATTATTGTATTCTTGTTGATGAAAAAATAATATACACTAGCAAATAATGAAATATAATATGGTATCTTATATTCTATAATATTAGTTATAAATTTAAATGTCTCTTCGTATAATTTATTGTCATTAAATTCATTATTCTTAAAATATTCTCTAATCCAACTTCTGCTAAATTCAAAGAAGTTTAATTCTCTTCTTCTCTTTAATATATATTCTTTTTTATTATACAAAACCTTCTTTATACTACCACTTATATGCGCCTTATACATTTCTCCCCATGTAAATTCACCATTTATACTGAATGCACTAACTGTGTTATAATTCCACTTAAATGGAATTCCCGCATCTTTTAGGGCCTTAAAAATGACCTCAATTCCTTCTAATATTCCAACATCTTCTTCTCCTGTTATTTTATCTAAAATTTCCTTGTATTTTTCCACATCATCTTGCTTTTTTAGAAAATCATATATTAATATTTTCCATGTATTAGGTGCACTTATTGAGATTCTACTTAGTTCATCATAATTTAATTCATATGAATTAGCAATTCGGTTTGTTTCTTCTATCTTTTCTTTTTCCTTTTCATTTAAAAATCTCTCATCTATTATCTCTAGTTCAAAATCATCTCTTATTTTTTCACTATGGTTTTTTATATAATTCGGATTAGAAATTGATACTCCATTTGTAGAATTTTCTTTAACTATTTCATATGTATTATCATTCAAAAAATATACATTTCCCAGATATTTTTTTCCAAATCTTCCCGCTCTTCCAGATATATTTAATAATGCCATATCATTCAATCTTATACTTTTAGCAGTATATCCACTTGTTATTATTATATTATCTGCAGATGAGTTTACTCCTTCAATAAATGCAGTTGTAACGATTAAACATCTTATAACACTTTTTTCAAACAAATTAACAATTTCCTTCTTTACATATCTAGGCATCGATGATATGTATATCCCTATTCCACTTTCTAATGCATCTATAATATACCATGGCCTTGCATTTTCTATGTTATATGTTTCTTTTAAATGTTTTATAAAATCATTATATCTGTCATCATATTCATTTTTGTTTAAAAAACTTAAATTTTGTTTTTTAATTTCTTTTACTATATCTAATATTTTTGAATATTCGCTTACATATATTACATTGCTGTCATTATATAAACATTTTAAAATATTTGTTGTTTTGTTACTTATATTAGTATAATTATTAGCTTCAATTTTGCATCCAATAAAAGCTTTTCTAAATTGTGTTAGTGTAGAAACGGGAATATAATTGTGTTTTACATATTTTATCATTCTATTTAATTCTTTAATATCATATTTATTCATGTATTCTTGCATTGATATTTCCTTTTTATATGTAAAAGGCGATAATGTTATAATTTTTTTATTTTCTTTACTAATTATCTCTAGAACTTTTCTAAACTTCATAGCTCTATTATCAATTACTGTATCATCATCATTTTTTCCATCATTTTCGATTTTATATACCTCATCCATTATTATTAGGTCTATATTGTCTACCTTATTATATTCAAAATATGTTAAAAATTTTTCTGGGGTTAGTATTCTTATAGTATCTGTATAGCTTTTTAATATATTTACTGTTATTAAGAATTTATAATTAATTTGTTTATTTAATTCTAGTAATTTTATATATAGTTCTTCAATTAGTGATTTAGTAGGTAATATAAAAATTATATTATTTAAATCTTTTAAATTTTTAATAATATACTCTATGACTAAGCTTGTTTTTCCAAAAGATGTTGGTGCTGATACAATTGATTTTGTACTCTTATATATGTCACTTATTAATGATAGTTGTCCACTATTTAAATATTTTAAGTATTGGCCTTTATAAGTGTTCAATTTTATTTCAAAAGCACTATATAAAAAATTTTCTTTAAATTTATGAATTTTTTCATCGCTAGCAAACCCGTATAATTGAAATGCATCAATTAATATATATATTAAACTCTTATACTCTTCTTTGTCTATTAATTCACAAATCAATTCTATAGCCTCTTCAATATTGTCTTCTGCTATTATTCTATTTGTCCTTTCTAAAACATTTATATATTCCATTAATCCCATTCCTCCATTTTGTTTTTTAAATCCATCGATGTATTAAATGTAGGAATAAAAACAACTTCTATACTATAATTTTCTATCTCTGTTTCTCTTATCTTATTATTAAACTCATTAACAATTTCATTAATAGATTCTTTAAAGTCCTTTATATCTCTATCTCTGCTTTGCTTGAATATTGCAAAGTAAACAAATTTACAAGAACAGCTTAGCTTATTTATGCAATCTATAAATTCCAGTTTTTCTGTCCATCTCTTTGCATTAAAATCATTTATTAATCTTTGAACTTCTTCACTTCTTACTTTATCTAATCCAAACTGTCTATTAATTACAAAATCCATATATCCATTTATGTATTCTTTATTTAGGTGTTCATGTTCTCCTGATATATCCCCTTTTAAATCTTCTTTTGCTCTAGATAATGAGCCAACAAATTTAGCCTCTGATAATATTATATTTAATTTATTATTTATTTTTTCACATGCTACAATATCAATTCCTTGATTCTCCCAATTTCCACTATTATAAGTTCTCCTTGATAAATAGGTCAGAAATATTTCTTTATTTATTATATTTTTTATATAATAATCATTAAATAATTCTCCAAATATTCCATTATTTTCTGTTTTTCTATTTGGAGTAATATCACTTTCATATATGTATTTTGCATCATTTTTCAATTGTTGACTTATATCCTTTTGTAAATCATATAAACTAATCAAATCAAAGTTTAGAACATAAAATGGTAAATACTCTTGAAACACTTTTTTAAAATTTTCAAGTTCTTCTTCTGTTGAAAAATCATACAAATATACCTTAGCTATTTTATCATTTTCCAATTTTGTTTCATTTATAAAAATTAATGGTGTACATACTTTTTTATAATATTCCTTTAATGCTTCTATTTTTTCTTCCATACTTATACCTTCTCAACATTTATATACCAAAAGTGATCCTTTAATTTTAGACCACTTTCCTTTGTATCTTTTTGTTATATTGTATCACATTTTGTCTAACTTTGTCTACGGGTGTATTTTGTCGTTTAATGTCGAATATTACAACCTAAAAATAAATATATACTCATGCGCCAACAAGTAGAAATCTCTATTTGTATTTTGACTCCAATAACCTGTCCTTTTGCAATTATGCTGCTCTTTTATAATTATTTCTTTTAAAGTGAAACCTGTTTCGATAAAAATATTCATAATATAAAAACCTAATGGAATAACATTTTTATTTTTCCTTATGTCTCCAATTAAAACTGCACAATATTTATCTTTCTTTAAGATTCTAAAACATTCCTTTGAAAATAATTTCATTTGATCTAAAAATTCGTTTAATTCTAATCTTGATATATCTTCTTTGATATCCTTGCTATACTTTATTATATTAGCATATGGTGGATGTGCAAATATCAAATCTACACAATTATTTGGTACTATTCCTTTTAAATTGGTTGAATCTGCTCTTATTAGTTTTGGCTCATATAAATTATTACTTTTAAAACTTATTCGCTCTTTTGCTATTTTTAGTGCTTCTACATTTACATCTATTCCGTACTCCTTTCCTATTAAGTAACTTTGTTTCTATCATTGTAGTTCCGCTTCCACAAAAAGTATCTAGTACAATTTCACCTTCTTTTGTATATTTTAAAATTAAGTTTCTAGGAACTTGTGGTGGACAATTTCCTCTGTAATCTCCTTTATGTGTTGCCCAATTTCCTCTTTCTTTAAATGACCATATAGTTGTTTCTTCTAATTGAAATTGCTCTGGTTTATATTTCAAATTCATTCCTCCTTCTAAAATACATAAAGGGACAACCAATAAAAGTTGCCCCCACATCTTTTTATTTTATATTTTTATTTAAATATTTTATTCATTATGCCATTTTTCATATCTAAAATATTATATATGTTTTCCATTGTATCAAATGTCTCTTTTAAATTGTTTCTTGCAGTATTCCATCCCTTTCCATCTGTGAACCATACAAATGTGACATTATCTACTTTTTGAATTTCCTCTTGTATCATTTTATAGCTTCTTGCTGTTTCATTTAATTTAGAACCACCTCCACTATAAAAATTAGCTTCTATAACATATAGTTGATTTTCTGTTTTTACAACATAGTCAAATCTCTTTTCTGCTTTTCTATTTTTATCCTTTGATGTCTCCTCTAATTTTCTTTCTATTGAAGTTAAATCTATATTCCATTTTTCTTTAATTTTAGCAGTTGTTAATTCTTTATAATAATTATAATCTTTGACAAATCCTGCTTTTACAATATAACTTTCCACCAAGTCTTCCATCGCATGACCAGTTCTATTTTTTCTAGCATTCGAATCTAATCCAACTTCTACTCCTGTAACATAATCGTATAAATTTGCAATTAAGTGAGATTCCAATAATTCAAATATTCCTGTTTTTCTCATAAACATAGTATATTCTTCAATAGAATAATTCATTGATTTAAAATTATAATAATAATCTTGTGCTGCATCTTTAACTATTATTACATCATTTCTCTTTGCTATTAATATTGGTATTGCTTTTAATACTTTAGGATATTCTTGAACTAATTCCTTAAAATCTTGCTCTATATTTTTACTTCCAATTAAACTATTTAATAAATTTAATTCTTTTTTTATTTTATTAGCATTATTATACACTTTGTCAAAGTCAGTATAATACCTCCAACTAGCTATGCTATCATCAAAATTTAATAACCATTCTTCAAAATTTCTACTCATCTATTGCCTCCTTTATTTCTTTATATCTTTTTATGGATAAATCTAAATACTCTTTTTCTCTTTCTATTCCAATATAATTTCTTCCTAACTTATATGCTGCAATTCCTGTTGTTCCACTTCCACTAAACGGATCCAAAATCATATCATTTTCATCTGTAGATGCTAATATTATTTTTTCTAATATTTCTAATGGTTTTTGTGTTGGATGTTTACCACATTTCTTTTCCGATGGCTTTGTTAAGCTTGTTGTCCAAACATCCTTCATTTGTTTTCCATTATTCATTTCTTTCATTAATTCATAATTAAATTTATATTTGCATTTCTTTATATCTTTTCTTGCCCATAAAATTGTTTCTGTTGAATGTGTAAATGTTTTACAAGCTAGATTTGGTGGTGGATTTGTTTTCTGCCAGGTTATGTTATTAATTATCTTAAATCCTTCTTCTTCAAGAGCCATACCTATCGAATAAATGTTATGCAATGTTCCACTTATCCATATAGTTCCATTGTCTTTCAATATTCTATAACATTCTCTTATCCACTTTTTATTAAATTTGTGTTTATATTTTGATGAAGCAGACTCATCCCATTTTCCTTTATTTACTGTTACCATTTTTCCACCGACTACATGTTATACCACCGTTTGATAGAAAGTATGGTGGATCTGCAAATATTGTATCTACTGTTTTATCTTTAAATTTTTTTAATACTCTAAATGTATTGCCTTTTATTAGTTTGAAATGTTCTTCATCAAAATAATATTTAATTATATTCTTAGATTCTTGCAATTTTCTATCTAAAACCCTCTTTCAATGCATATTTTATCTATTTCTCTCCATTTCATTCCTTTCATAAAAGTTGCTGATTCTTCTATTGTCTTATTTTCTTTTAGTAAGGAATAAATTCCTAATCTTTTTATTCTTTTTCCTAATTTTGAATTTTCTTTATTTTCTTCAGATATCATTGCTAAATATAGTATAGAAAACATTACATCAATTTCTAATACATCTTGTTCTTCATATTCATTTGCAATCTGTGTAATATATGCTAACATATCTTTATTCATTGTTCTTTCAGTTCTATCATATATTTTAACATAATCAGAATATACTTTATCAACTCCATATTTTAAAGAGAATTGATATAAGTTCTTAAAATAATCTATATCTTTTGGTGCTTTTCTTATACCTTGAGTATTGGTATAATATACACACCATGCATCAAAGCTCCCCCTGTCATATTCTAAAAAAGATTCATCCTTAAATTCTTTTATTATTCCCATTTATATCTCCATTTTTTTGCTACATATTATAGTTCGTTACTAATATTTCAGATATTTTTCCTCTTCCATTTGAATTTGCATTTATCATTCTACTTGCCTGTATTTGATTTATATTGAATCCTTGATATATATTATCAAAGAAAGTATCTTCTTTATTTATATTTTTTGGATTTGAATTACTTAGCATTAGTTTTGCGTTTCGTTCATTTAACTCTCCATAAAATGTTGCTAATTCTCTTTGATTGTCATCGTTAAAGTCTTCTTTTGTATATGATGTGAATCCTGATGTTACATTTAATGGTCTGTATGGTGGATCAAAATACACAAATGTGTTTTCTGTTACATATTCCATACTTCTACTATAATCTCCATATTGAAATTGAACATTTTGTACTAATTGTGACAGTTGCCTTAAATTCTCTTCATCGCATATTGTTGGATTTTTATAGCTTCCAATTGGAACATTGAATTTTCCATTTTTATTTACTCTGTATAATCCATTGAAACATGTTCTATTTAAGTATATGAATTGTGCTGCCCTTTGTATATTTTGCTCATTTTCTTCTAATTCATAGTTATTATATTCATTTCTTATATTATAAAAGTATTTTTTTCTTTCTTCTTGTCCTAATTGTAAATATTCTGTTTCCATTTGCTTTAAGTTATTTATTAATTCTTCTACATTGCATTTTATAACATTATATGAATTTATTAAATCTATGTTTATATCAAATGCATATACTTCTTGAATATCGTATTTTTGTAGTATATCTATTAAAACAGCTCCTCCGCCCACAAATGGTTCAATATATCTTTCTATTATTCCATTTTTTAATTCATATGGGTAGAAATTGTTTAGCTGTGGTATTAAACTTCCTTTTCCTCCAGCCCATTTTACAAATGGTTTTATTTTTTCTGACATTTTCGTACCTCTTTATTGTATTTTTTGTAATTTTATCACATTTAGTTCATTTTATCTACCTTTTATCTAATAAAAATATTTTTTATACTTGATTTTTCAGTTTTTTTAAGCTTAAATACACAACCGATTGGAGGTGAAAATATGAATTCAAAATCTATACTAGCTCTATACAATGGAGAATATACCTGTATAGAAAAACCTATCCCTAAAGATTCAAAATATGCCAAAACATTATCTAAATGCACTAATCTTCAAGAAAAATTAGCTCAATTAGTAGATAAAGAAACTTTTGCTTTAATCGATAAGACTTTAGAGTGTCAAAGTGAATTGTCTGCTATTGAAATGGAAGAAGTATTTGTTGAAGGATTTTCTTTAGCTATATCCTTAGTGTTGGAAGCGATATCTAACAAATAAGTTACCCCCTCCCCTATGTATTTCCCGAAATAATTTCTTTGACTCCCCTCGCCGTTCCCCTTTCTTTATTTTCTAGAGATTAGAGGCGGGGGTGGTCTTTTATTTTTTCTGTATGAAGTTTTTATTTGTATTTTAATGCATTTATTACTTTTCTACCGATTATCACAGAAAAAAATAGTAACTACTTATTTTAGTAATTACTATTCATTTCTTTATAATATAATTGTGCTGGATAATCCTCAAAATATCTTTTATTAAAATCACTACATTCCCATATTTTCCAGCCTTCTTTACTTTCTGGATTATAATTCCATATCCAAAAATTTGTGTCTGGATTTTCATTTTCTTTATTAAATTTTTCAAAGTCGATTCTGTTTTCTAAATATAAGGTTTCTTCTACAACTTTATTATTCCAATAAAATTTTGAAATATAAATTAAATTTTCTTCAATAGCATACCATATAATATCATTTTCGCATAATTCCAATGCTTTTTCAATTGCTTTTATAGGATATCTCCATCTTGTATTAAATAATATTTCTACATTGCCATCCTCTAATTCATTATATTCGAATCCATCTCCATAATAGATGTATTCTCCATAGGTTTCACTATAGTTTTCATCTATTTTAGTATTAAATAATTTGTTAAATGTTATATATGGTTCTGTTAATTTTTTACTTTCTTCAAAAGGTTTATCATCTAAAAAATATTTACTTAATATTTCTTTTGTACATATTATTTTGTTATACACATAATTTGCCATTTTTTATTCTCCTAATACTATTTATTCTTATAATTATTGATATAATTTTTTAATGTCTTTTTATCTATCACATTTTTCTTATTTAAAAATTTCATTACTTTAATATTATTCTTCCTATTTTTATCAATCACTTCTTTATCTTTCTTATTTGGTTTAATTTTTTCTAAATATTGTGTTGATAACTCATTTAACTTTTTAATAACTTGTTGAATCTCTTTTGGATACTTTTCATATCCATCTATATAACATCTTTCATTATCTATATCAATATATAATTCCCAGTTTGTTCCATCATATACATCATCTGTATAATCCTTTTTAGAAATTCTTTTCCAATTGCATTGGATCTATGTCAAGTTTTTGGACACTTTTTTTGAGAATTTTTTTATATTTTT
>CAOJVB010000033.1 GCA_948444845.1 uncultured Clostridiaceae bacterium
TTCTTGTTCTTCTGTATCTTCAAATCCTGGTAATATATCATCTTCTTGTTCTTCTATCTCTTCAAAGTCTGATAATATATCATTATATTTATTGTTATTTTGTTTTGTTTTTACTCTTTCATCACTTTGATAAGTTTCTTCTTCAATTTCAAAGCTTAATATATCATTATTCTTTTGTTTAGTTGTTTCTTTTTTGTCTGTTTCATCTGTTTGAACTTTCTTAGGTCTTCCTCTTCTTTTTTTAGGTTCCTCTACTTTGTTTTCTGCTTGTTCACTTACTTTCTTAGGTCTTCCTCTTCCTTTTTTTTGTTCTATATTTTCTACACTGGAACTACTTTTTTCTTTATTTACTGATACATTACTTTGTATTTTAGGTTCAGCTTGCTCTTTTTTTGTAGTTTGTACTTTTTTTACGTTCTTTGTAGATACTGTACTTGGTATTACTACTGGTTTTGTAGGTCTTATTGTTTCATTACTATTTATTGATTCTATTTTTATTCCATTATCAACTATTGCTTGTCCAGTACTTCTTTCTTTCTTTGTTTTTGGGTTTATTTGGCTTGAACTATATGGTTGTTGTTTTTTTAGTTGTTTACTTTCACCTGAAAAAGCTGCTATCTGTTGATATTTTGGGCAAGAAGTTTCTAATACGGCTTTTACTGCTAATGGTAAGAATTTTATTATTATTTTAAGTTGTTCATCTGTGTATTGGTTAGCAATACTGTTAAAACTCTCTACATACTTTTCTTCATTCTTTCCAAGTCTTTTATAATGTGTTAGTATATTTTGAATTTCTAATTCACTAACATCTTCTTCCGTTTCTGCTTTATAATCCACATCATTTGAGTCTATTTTATAATATATCTTTGCTTCTTTTTTAGTACGTGGTTTATTTATTAATTGACATACATTTTCTATGCTTCTGTCTTGCCCTAATAGTGCACTATAAATTCCTATACCAAATATTTTAGTTAGTATCGATTCGCCTTTTGTACGTCTATCTGTTGATATTATTATAATTGGTATGTCTTCCCCTGAACTATTTGCTGCTTCATCTGAAATTTTATCTAACTTTTCAAATATAAAGTTATCTATTGTGTCATAATTTTTGTTTGCAAATGGTTCTAAATCTTCACTTATTACTATTCTATCATAGCTTTTATCTTTTTGTAATTCTTTTAATATTGCATTAAAGTAATAAACATTTTTGCCTGAAATAATTTCCTTATACATACTTTTGTATTTACTCATTATTGATTCAGAAATCTTTTCATTACTTACTGCAAATAAAACTTTCATTTGTTAACCCCTCCAACCTTTTACTACAATTGCGAATATTAGTGGTAATACTTGTGCTATAACAAATATTGTTATCACTGATATCATAATTGCAAAACCTTTGTCTCTTGTGTCTAATTTTCTTATTCCTAGTACATATTGGTATATAGCACTAAGTGCAATTCCTAGAAAACAAAATGGTATACTATATATTTGTATTCTACTTAATGCATATGCTGTTAAACCATATGACTCTGAACCGTATGCTTCTTTGTAATCTTCTATTGTGTGTTTTTCTTTTGCTTTAAAATCTACTATTTTGCTTACTGTACTATTTTCTACGTTTTTATTTTCTATTTTATTAGTTGTACATTGTGTATTTGTGGCAAATAACATACTTGTTAAAAATACACAAATTACTAAAGTTATAATCGTTAATACTTTCTTCATTAATTAGTTTGCCCCTTTCTATGTATTTTCTTCATATTTTTTTACATATATAATAATATAATAAATTAAAGAAAATAGCAAGAAAAAATGGATATTTTTTCAAAAATATCCATTTTTTTTATTCTTCTATTTCTTTTGCTAATTTTCCTATTGCTTTTGTTTCAATTCTAGATACATAGGAACGGGATATCCCTAGCATTTTAGCTATTTGATTTTGTGTTTTTGGTTTGCTACCGTCTAGCCCAAAACGTAATTCTATTATTAATTTTTCCCTATCTTTTAAAACTTCTTTTATTTTTCCATATAATTTTTTCACTTTCATTTTTAAATCTACTTCATCTTCTATGTTTCTTTCATTATTTTCTAAAATATCTTGAAGTGTTATCGTATTGTCATCTTTATCTTTTCCTATTGGATCTTCTAAAGATACTTCTGCATTTATTTTTTTACTACTTCTAAAATACATCAGTACTTCATTTACTACCCTCTCTTGCTGGTAACAATTCTTCCTTAAATAAATGGCTATCGCCATCACCCGAGTTTAATAAATCTATTTCTACTTTTTCTCCATTTCCTATTGCCTTATTAATAAGTAGCTTTAATAAATTTCTTTTTTCTATAATATCTAAATCGTAAAACTTTGAAAAATGTTTTTCTATTATTTCAATAACAATCTTTGCTACTTCTTTTTCTGAAAATTCTATTCTATCATTTCCTTGTTCTTTATTAATCTTTTCAATCTTACTTTTAATTTCATTATTTTTTTGCTTTATTCTTTTTATTTCCTTATTAATATCATCTATTATTTCAATATCTACATATTTAATTCTTTGAATAAGGTTGTCTAAGTCCTTCTGATTCTTGTCATAAGCCTGTTTCAGAACTTCTAGTTCTCTATTTCCTTCTATTATAATATCTTTTGCTAATGAAATTCTTTCAAGTTCTTGATAAATTTTATTATTTGGTGCAATTATTTCTTCAATTTTTTTCATTAACAATCTGTCTAATTCATTGCCATTTATATTTGCTCCTTGGCATCTTCCTTTTTTACTTACTTCTTTAAGATGACATACATAACTAAATCTTTCCTCTCCTAAATCATTGACTCTTCCTGTATGTATTTTAGGTCTCATATAAGAACCACATTCGGCACATCTTAGAATTCCTGATAGTAGAGCTGTATTTTTTGCTGGCATCCTATATCTTTTATTTTGGTTATTTTTTAGTAGTTCTTGTACTGCAATCCAATCTTTCCCAGATATACATCCTTTATGTTTTCCTACTGCTATAATCCAATCTTCCATAGGATTTATTAATTTTGCTTTATGCTTTTGCTCTTTAGTTTTATTATATGCCATTATTCCATGTTCTCCATCAAAGTCTTCTTTTTTAGAATATATCTCTATTCCCTTTTCTGTAAAATAGTTATACATATCAATATCATTAATAGCATAAACAGGATTTGTTAAAATACTTACAATTGAAAATCTTGTAAATTCTTTCTTATTTTTTGTTTTCATATTATTATTAAGTAAGTAAGCCTCTAATGCTGTTTGTGACTTTAATTCTAAATATTTGTAGAATAATTTATCAATTAAAATTATTTCTTCAGGTATTTGCTTTAGCATATATGCTTTTTTTACTTTTGCTTCTACTTCATTTTCTTCATTTACTTCTTTTATATGTAGTAATTCATAGCCTTCAGATTTATAGCCTGTTGGAGTATTCCCTCCAAGCCATCTTCCACTTTTGGCTAATTCTATCATATTGTCTCTTATTCTTTCAGCTGTAATTTCTCTTTCAAGTTGTGCAAAGACTGATGCTATATACATCATTGCTCTTCCCATTGGTGTTCTTGTATCAAATTGTTCTTTTACAGAAATAAATGAAATTTGATTATTATTTAATTTTTCTATTAGTTCGGCAAAATCTGCAACACTTCTTGCAACTCTGTCTAGCCTATAACAAATTAAAATATCATATATTTTCTTTTTTGCATCTACTTTTAGTTTATTAAATTTCTTTCTTGATGAATCAGCTCCTGAAAGTCCCTCCCCTTCATCATACATAAGAAATTCTATCTCATCATTAGGAAATAAAGATTTTATATGTTCCATACACAATTTTATTTGTATTTCAGTTGATTCTCCTTTATCTGTCGATTTCGATTTTCTTGAATATATAGCTACTACTATTTTCAATTCACAGTTCCTCCATTTTTTTGTGTCATTCTAACTCTGTATGCATTGATATTCAAGTCTTTCCTAAGTTCTTTCTTAAGTTCTATTTTTATTAATTCTTTATCTTTTCTTTCGAGTTTTAAGTCATCAATATATTTTTGCATTAGTATTGCTCTTATATATGCTATCCCATCTTCAAGCATATTTTTATCTTTTGGGCAATTTATAACTAAATTCATATAGCTACTTCACCTCTATATAAAACTATGCTGCTCATTTGTATAATATAATTAGTAATTTTTCCAACTGATGCTTTTTGGAATATCTCTTCCTGCATTTATCTCCTTTCTTAATACATAGCTTTTATCTTTCTCATTGTATTTATATGCAGAAGAATTCCATTTCTTTAATGCTCTATTACTTATATAATTTGTTGAACCTGAAAGTTCTCTACTCGCTTGCTCATGTTGTTTTTTTAATATTGCATAATCTATATCACTTTTTACTTTTCTCTTCTTATTTATATAGTTCTTTGTATTTTCAATATGTTTCTTTTTATTTAATAACTTTCTATCTTGCTTTTCTTTATTAAATCTAGAGTCATTTCTTACTATTCTTGAAACTTTATATTTCGATATATTTAATTGATTTGCAATTTCAATTTGTTTTTTCTTTCCTATATAATACATATTTAAAACTTTATCTTTCATAATAAATTTCCTCTGCAACTTTTTGCTAACAACTTTTTGATATGAAGAAACTAATAGAGCCTAAAAACTCTACTTAATTTCTAAATCTTTCATTGCCTTCATAAAATTTTGTTTACTCAAAGGTTTAACCTTTTTAGTTCTTTTCTTTTTTTCATAAAATTCGATAATTTCTCTTGCAAATATTCCAAGAGAAAAACAAATTACACAAAAAATTAAATATTTAATCATTTTTCTTTTCCTCCTGAATATATGCTTTTACTAATGTTCCTATTATTTTTTCGTCATATCTTTGATAATGCATTTTCATCTCTTCTGCAATACTTTTAGCAGTTATTTCATTTGCAGAATGTTTTAATGCATATACTGATGCTTGTGCATACTTAATTGCCGTTTCTATACTAATTAAGTTTGTCCTACTTTTTTTAACTTCTTCCATAGTATCCCCTCCTTTTCTCGAGCTGTTTCTTTTTTTGCTCTTCATATTAGAAATAAGGATTAAATTTGAAAAATCATTACTTTTTTGAAAATTTTTTTATTTTTTTAAAAAAGGAATTCGAAAAAACTCGAATTCCTTTTTTTACATATGTTTTAAAATTTATAATTTTTTATTCCTTTTATTACTTTTTCTACAATTTCTTGATAACAATCTTCATTTCCTCTAGCCATTAATTTTATATATGCTTCTTTAAACTCTAATATGTATTGTAATGCTGTTTCATCCCCTTGCTTTGCTTTTATTCCTTGCTCATAAATATTTTTATATTCCATTTTTATTATCCTCCATATATTCTCTTAACTTATTTAATGTTTTTTTCTTTATAATATAAATTGTATTTTGATTAATGTTTAATATTTTACTTATTTCTTTAGGTTTCAAATCTTCAAAAAACAAAAATAGAATCACTGACCTTTCATTTTTGGTCAATGATTCTATTGCTTTACTTAAAATTTCATTTTTTAAAACATATTCTTTTTCTTTAGCATTTAAGCACAAAACTACACTGTCTGACATTTCTGTTAGACCTGCATCTTCTATATCTTCTTCTATACTTTTTTCTTTTGATTCTATTTTACGTTTTTTCTTAAAAAAATCAGAAGCTACTCCTTTTATAGTCTTATTTAAAAAACTATTAAACATTGCTTCTTCTTTCGTTTTGAATTGGTATTTATAGATATTCCCCATAAATATTCCTCCCTCTATTAAATTTGAGAGTTCTACCTATTTTGAAAGGAATATTCTATTAAAACCTAATTCACCTCCTAATATTTTTATTTCATTTTCAATTATGAATTTTACCAACAAGCCATTTGTATTTTATTATTCTTATGTTTGTTTATTTATATCTTTTGTATGTAAAATACTCCCTCTTATTTAGGTAAAATCCCACATCATTTTATTATATTAGGTAAATATTTTATGTCGAATTTTCTGTAAGGTTTGTGTCTGTTTTTGTCGTTTTTGTATTTTATAAATCGTAATTTATTTATTTTTATATAGTTTCGTAAGATTTTCGTGCAGAATTTTGCATATTTTTCTGTAAAATTTTCTATGTATAGATTATATTGTTTAACTTAAAATTATATATGGAAATGGGGTGTAATTATTGAATTATAAACTTTCTAATGATGTTAATATACAAATTGGTATTAGAATAAGGAAAATACGTGAGAATTTAGGATATACTAGAGAAAAGTTTGCTGAGCTATTAGATATTTCAGAATCTACTTTGGCAAATATAGAACTTGGAAGAACATACATATCTCAAAATGTTTTATTAAATTTATATTCTAAGTTTGGAATATCTAGTGATGATGTATTACACGGAACTAATAATAGTAATACTACTCAGAATAGAATTAATTATATTGTTTCAAATTTAACTACTGAAAAATGTAGATATATTTATAAAATTATTGTAGATATATTAATTTAATTTATATAAAACATCTAATACAAATAATATAGGATAAGCCCTTCAAAATAAAATTGAAAGGCTTATCCTATTATTTGTATATATTTTATTTTATATTTTCTAAAAATTCTTTTACTGATGCATTTAATAATCTAGTAACAGATATTCCTGTTTTTCTATGCATACTATTTAATGCTTCAAAATTTTTCCTTCTAAGCATTATACTTCTATATGTTACTGTTTCTCTTTCAGGCTTTTCATAATAACTTGGAGAATTATTTTCAATATAATCTTCTATGCTAACATTAATAAGTTCACTAATTGTTGCATCATATTTCTTTTTTGATAATTTTATAAGTTCTGAATATAAAGTATCTTCTATATTTATTGACTTTTTAATTGCTTTATTATCTATTTCATATAATCTACCTACTGCACTCATATGCTAACCCCCTTATACTCTTTTATGAATAATTTAATTATAATTATTTTTATTATTATTTAATACTACTGTGCTTTATTCGTTTATGAGCATAAATAGGTGGACTTTTATTGTTCTTTATAGTATAATATTAAGTAGAAAGTTAATTTTTATTAAAGGAGGTTGCTATATGAAATTACCAGTTAAACTTTTAGAATATTTATATAATTCCACTAAAAACTTAGAATCAGGTATTCTTATTACTAATTTGAATGAGATAATATATGCAAATACATCATTGCTAAGTAGTAATTTTAATCCTACACAAGAAGAAAATTATTTGAATAAAAAGATTAGTAAAAAACTTACTAGAATTATAAAAAAGTTATCTAAATTTAATCATTTTGATGGTACTTTATTACAGATATATATAAAAAAAGATAATAATTTTGAAAAAAATCTTCTTCCTAAACTATCTAAGAATGATCAAGCCTTATATCGTACTCAACTGATTTTCCCTGTGTTTCATAATAACAAAATAGATGGTTTATTTATCTGTTTTAAAACAAATTCTTATTATAGTGATGATAATATAGAATTTGCAAAAGTTATAAGAAATTACATAGAAGATATGTCAAACGATAACTTAGAATAAAAAATATAACAAAACTTTATTGCAGGGGGAAAAATGAAAGTATATACAGCAGATGCAAATTATTGTAACTATTTACATTATTATGAACCTAAGATTCCATTTGTAGAAAACGAGAAGGAAAATAGACCATTTATAGGAACTTTACTATGTGTCAATGGAAAGAATTTTTTTGCTCCACTCACTTCTCCAAAACCTAAACACTTAACAATGAAAAATGCTCAGGACTTTTTAAAAATAGATAATGGAAAATTGGGTGGAATTAATTTAAATAATATGATTCCTATTCCTAAAAGTTGTTTGCAAGAAATAGAAATTAGAAATATTAAAGATATAAAATATAGAAAGATGTTATATATGCAAATGGACTGGATAGAAAAAAATAAGGAAAGAATAAATAAAAGAGCTAAAAATCTATATTTTTTAATTATTCAGAAAAAAGCAACTAATTACTTAATTGAAAGGTGCTGCGATTTTAAATTATTAGAAAAAAAGTGCCAAGAATTTATGAATGGTAATTTAATTATGGAAGATGAAATTTTATATACTTACTAACTTATAAAAACAAAACGTCAATAAAAGTATTAACGTTTTGTTCCATGTCTCTATTTATATTAATTTCTTTTGTTTAAGGAATTCTTCAAATTCTTTTAATGTTCCTTTAACGAAACTGTCTTTTTTAACTGATATTCCTAATTTAGCTTTACTAACTAGAATATAATAATTTTTTGTTTTTATTACTTTTTCTATATTTTTAAATTCTATATTTGTATTTCTCCCTATATCGTTTATAATATCTATGCTATCTTCAGTAATTACCATTTTAATTCCAATAGTATTTCCTTTATTTCTTTCTAAATCTCTATTATATGAAAGATATACATTTTTGTTATACGCATATATTTCAATACATATTATTATTAATGCACTAGCAATACTTGTTTGTAGTGTATAATTATCTATACTACTTAATTGTGGAAATATTATACTTAACACATTAATAGCAAAAGATATAATTAGTATTATATTTAAAATAATCATTATAGGTTTCTTAAAATAAATGCCTCTATAATATTCTTTATAAAATTTCTTTGTACATATATAACTATTTTCAAACATAAATTTTTATCCCCTTATTATATATAATTTCATAAGTAATTTATATATAAAATTACTCAATACTATTTATCAGCCTATTATATTCCCAATTCTTTCCTTTATCTTTTGAAATAAACTCATAGTACGTTTTCTCTGGCTCTTTATTATGATTAATAGTATAGATTTTTACTTTCAATTTTCCATTTTCTTCATATGGAACACCTTTTACAAATAAATTTCTTTCTTCTATACTTCTAGGATGAATGATGTTTGTATTTTCAAAAGTCTTTCCTCCATTAGTAGTAATCTTTAATCCTCCATTTTCTCCATCTGTTCCTGCAAGACCAAGGTCATTTATAAATCCTATATTTTCATCTATAAAAACAAACTCTGATCCATTATTAATTCGTATGTAATTATCATAAGTATCGTGAACTGAGAACCATGTTTTCCCACCATCTTCTGTCTTTTCTATTCTTACAATTGACCTTTGAGCTAATATTGATTCTAAATAAGCTACTCTTATTTTCTTAATTCCATTAATGTCTTTCTCATATAATATATCTTCTTTTGATACATTGCTTGGTAATTTATTGGTGTTATAGTTGTTTGTGTCTGGTTCATAGTTTGTTTTATCATTAGGAGATATTATATTATTGTTAGAATCTATTACAGTTATATTTTGTTTCATATTATAATTATGAGTATAAGTTACTTTCCCTTCTTTATTATAAAGTCTAGTTTCTAAAACTTCATGTTTATATCCTAATTTTTCTTCAAATGGGTCAAATCCACCTTTTCCATAGTCATCTACTATACTTTTATATTTACTTCTAAAAAACACATTATAATACTCATAATAATCAACTTCTGTCCTTAAAAATGCCCTTACATAACCTACCATTTGTTTTTTATCTTTTTTCAATGAATGTTCTGCTATTATATGTTCAGGTGGTAAAAATGCAATGTAAAGTGCTCCAATAGGTGCTAAAAAGGCACTTATACAAACTACACATATTATTATACAAATTTTAGTAGATTTCTCTTTTGCTTTTAATATAGTTTGTACTATACTAGCTATTAATCCCAATATTATAACACCTAAGCTAAATTTATATATACAATACATAAATTCAAATCCACATGCATTTATTATTAATTTTGTAATTATAAATATCAGTATATATATTATTAAATATGTAAAAATATTATATTTAATCTTATTTATAAATTGTTTCATAACTTTGCACTTCCTTTATTTCTTATACTATAACATATATAAATATAAAAATATATATTTAATAATTATTTTCATTAATGTTAAAGTTTTTAACATATTATCTATTCTAAAACACTTGCTAGTCCAAAATAATTAGTTACTCCTCCCCAGTCTGCCGGTGGAAACTCTAAATGTACTGGCGTGTTAATTACAAAATAATCATAGTCATGTATTATTTTATGAGCTTCAAAACATTTCTTTAAGTTATGCTCATCCATTCCTTCTTTTAGTATATTATAAGCTTTTTGTAAATCTTCTCTTGTTTTTTCTTCTGTTGATATATCTTTAATTTTAGCTAATTCATCTAAAACATATAAAAATCTTCCTCCATTATCCACTTTTGTTCCAGTAAATGGATCTGTAAATGTTTCATAACTTGTAAAGTCTTCCCAGTATGGGCTATTACTATCTTTTATTAATCTTACTGAGTCCAAAAGATTACGTTCTAATACATGATGTATATTTCTAATTCTTTCTTGTATATTTTTCTTTTCATTATCTTCTAATCCATTTAATACTTTTCGTTGTGCTGCATAACATTTTTCTTGTGTAGGCAACTCTAAATCGCTATCATGTAAATAATATTTTGTAACTCCAAAATTAGTTATTTCTTGATATATTGTTCTATCTATATAATAATATTTATCTTCTATTTTTACTATTCCATATGTTGTATTAAGTCCTCCGTATTCCCTGCATATTTAGTATAGTTTTTGTATCTCCTATTATTTCAATTTGATAAAGAGCTCCGTCAAAATTACTACTCATTTGATTTTTATCTTTTTCATCCCAGTTTGTTTTAAAAAATAAGTTTATAAATTCTTCCATTCTATTTTTTTTATTTATTTTATATATTGTTGGATTTGTGCTATCTGAGATATTGTTTGTTAATATTATTTCTTTTATATTTTTAGGTATATATTCAGAAATTTCATTTGTTTTTATTGGATTATAAACTTCGTTAGTTGGTTCTGTATTGTCTATTTCAACTTTGCTCATATCTACATTAATTTTGTTTGCAAACATATTTCCTAAATAAAGTCCAAAAATTATTAATAATATTGTTATAAGAATTAATAAAATAATTATATAAATTTTTTTCATATTCATTTTCCCCTCATATTTATTATTATTTGCTTAAATTTATTGTAGTTTTCTTGTCTTTTATTGTTAAATTAAGTTTCAATATATTAGTATATTCGTCTCTTGTAATTGGGAATGTAAAATAGCAAGTTACGTCTCCATTTGAGTGATATGTTCTTCCATTAGCTCCTTCTTTATTTGAAATAGCTGTTGCAAATATTTTTCTATCTTGATTTTCTAACGTTGCTATTATATCTTCTTCAGAAGTATTTGATATTTCGTTTAAAAGTCTCTCTAATTCTTTTTCAGTTGGTTTATATCCTTTTCTAAATTTTTTTATTGTTAATTCTATATGCATTTCTGTGTATGTTCCTATTGCTTCTTTTAATATTACATTATTGTTTTTATCGCTATTGTCTTTAACGCTATATATTAAGTTTTTCCTATTGTAGAATTCTTCTGGTAACTCTACCTCTATGTTCCACTTTCCTTTAAGATTTTGACTAACTTTATTGCTTATAATACTTTCATGATTTGATATTATATTTATATTTTCAAAGTTAAATATTAGTTTTTTACTTTTTGGATAGTTAGTAGAATACATTTTATATAAAAATTTTACACTATTATCTGTTCTTTCTATAACTTCTGATTGATAGCCTCCATTAGTGTAGTTGTTATTCATATTTTTATTACTAAATTCTATATTATGCTTTTTACAAAAATCTTCATATAAATCTGATCTATCATAATTACAATATATAAGATTATTGTTTTCATCTGAAATTATTAAATCTGATATTTCTATATTATATATTGATTCAATATTTCCTTCTGTTTTTACTTCAAATACTATGTATAGGTTGCAGTCATCCATTAAAATATTATCTATTTTTATTGATATTCCATTATCTCCAATGAAGTCCATATCTGTATTTTGTATATAGCCATCTTCCGCCATTTGTATAACACCTTTGCTTGTTGTTTCGGGATTGAAGATGTTATTTATCCATTTTGATATATCTTTTGCAAAAACTACACCTGCTGTTATTGCTATAAAAGCAGATATAAGTGATATGAATTTGATTATTATATTTGAATGTATTATTGTATGTTTCTTTGTTTCAAATGCAGTTAAAATTGCTTGCTCAAATTCTTGTGGTTCATATATTTGTTTTTGTATAGTGTTTTCAATCAAGTTATCTATATTATTCATTGTCTAGACCTCCTTTGTAATTGTTTTTTATCTTTCCTTTAGCTCTTGAAAGTCTTGTCTTTACTGTGTTTTCATTTATACCTAATATCTTGCTAATTTCTTTTGTAGTATACTTTTCTGCATAAAATAGAACAACAATTATTCTTTCTTCATATCTTAAATCTTTAATCATTGAATAAAAATCTAGTGTATCTTCTATTAATTGTTGATTACTATTATATTTAATATCTTCTTTGTAGAATTCCAAATTATAATTTTCTTCTAAATGATATTTTTTATAGTATTTATTGCAATTATTTATTAATATTTTTACTATCCATGCTTTAAATTTGCTTGGCTCTTTTAATTTTTTTATGTATTTATATACATCTAGCATTGTTTCTTGCATTATGTCTTTAATAGCTTCTTCATCAGAAGTTCTCATTTTTGCTATTTTATATAAATTATTTTTTATCAGTAATATTGCTTGTGTAAATGCCTGTTTATCTCCTTTTTGTGCTTTTTTAATTAGTTCTTCCAACACATCTCCTCCTTATATGCATATATTTGTATCTATTATATAAGAGTTCTACAATAAATGAAATAGTTTCATTTTATAAAAAATTTTATAAAGAAAAAAAGAATAGCCTTTAAAACTATTCTTTACAATGATTATATACTATCAATGCTCATACTTTATTACGCATGAATAATATCTTTTCTTCTATATACAGAAAATGTAACTGCTAAGCTCATCATGTTAATTATTAAACCTATTCCGCTGTATGAAATAAGTGGTATGTTAAAATCTGCTTTTATTCCGAGATTTAAATTCATTAATAAATTAAATATGCTTTGTAATATAAATGTAGTTGAAATTCCTACTATTAATAGCTTTCCGTATTCATCTTTTATTTTTATTGAATTTATAATTAGTTTTGTATTTAGAAGTATAATTGCCATTACCATTCCTATACTAATTAGCCAACCATAATGTGAAAGTATAGAAGTAAATGCAAAGTTTGTTCCATCATCAAATACTCTTAAATAGTCATCTTTAGTTAAGTTATCTTCTATTGCTACCTCCATATCTGCTTCTCCTATTAGTTTTGCTGAATTTATAACTTGTTTTTGTAACATTCCTTGCCAACCTGCTCCAGTTGGATCTAGCTCTGGATTGAATGAGCCAATTATTCTATTTATTCTAAACATTCCATTATTAATTAATAAGCATGTCATTAATATTACTAATATTATAGGTATACTCCACAATATAGTTATATATTTCCTTCTATTTTCTTTTAATCTCAATAATTTTATTGTACTTATTATTAAATAAGTAAGTGTTAATATAACAGCTGATGTTATATGGTCTACTGCTAAAAACAATAATATTGAAGTTATACTTAAAATTATTATTATTTTTAAAAGGCTTATATTAAACTCTTTTTCTTGTATTATTATTTTTATTTTATTTTTTTTGTTCAAATTTTGTATAAAACCTACAAATGCTATTATATAAAGTGGCATAGTAAATATTGCAGGAGAAACTCTTGCTATTCCAAAATTTAAATATACTCTTCTATAAGTATTTGTGCTAAATATTATTGAAAGAATTATAATTACAGTTGCTAATGTATATAAATATTTAGCATGTTTTTGCAATTTTCTATAATCAAAAAAATAAATTCCTATACTTAATAATAGACCTATTACAGTACAAATGGAAAATACTATTATAGCTCTGGTTTCTCCACCTAAACTAATTATTTCATATTTTATAGCTCTAGTAAATGCTACTAAACACCCAAATGCTAGTGTAATAACTACCATTATTAGTAATTTCCAGTCTAATTTTGGTTTGTGTATTTTGTTTAGCTTTTTCCCTATTTCTTCTGCTTTCCCCATTTGACTTATTGCTTTTTCTTCCGCTTCTATTTCTTCTATCCCTTCTTGAATATAATTTTCCTTAGCCTCTTTAATATGATTTTCTAGTTCTTCTGCTATTTCATTTCTGATAGGTTTGTATTTTATTTGCTCACATACATTATTTAAAAATTCTTTAATTTGCAAATGAAACACCTCCTAGTACTTTATTTATTCCATTACTAAATATTTTCCATTCTTCTTTTCTTTCTTTTAGTTGTTTCTTTCCTTTTTCAGTAATAGCATAATACTTTCTCTTTTTGGCTGTGCTTTCATCCCAATATGATGTTATAAAATTTTCTTCTTCTAAAGAATGTAATATTGGATATAAGGTTCCCTCTTTTAGTTCAAATACATTTTCAGATTTTTCACTTAGTCTCTTAATCATTTGATATCCATACATATTCTCATTTTTTAGCATTTCTAGTATAAGCATTGTTGTACTTCCTTTTAGTAATTCTTTACTTACCTTCATTTTATCCCTCCTTTATGCATAGTTTATCTATGTATTTTAATACATTGTATATCTAGGTATTTAAAATGTCAATGGGTAAATAAAAAATAACAGAAATTTTTCTGCTATTTTTTACAAAACTACCTATTCATATGTATAAACTAAATTATATTTATTTAATATATCAAGTATTTTTTTACCTGATTCTGATATGTTCATTTCATTTGTAGATTTAATTAAGTCTGTAAATTCTGCTTTATCATAATCAACTACTAGAAGATTATTCTTTTTAACATATTTAACCTTAATAAATGATGATGGCATATCTTCAGCCCATATTCCTATATTTTCATACTCATCTTCTATATCTGCTAGGTTGTTTTTTATTTCTTCTATATCCTCTTTTGAAATAGTTGAAACTTTTTCTCCTACATATTTTGGAATTTCAATTGCTCTAATTTCATCAATATTTATTGAGAGTTCTTCATTTTCATTACATGGAATTGTATATTCATAGACATCTCCATATCCATCTATGTATTTTCCTTTAATTGTATTTGCCTCAGCTTTGCTTGTATATCCTCCATACATTCCACAAATAACAATTGGAAATTCTTCATAATCTGTATGTACAATATCTGTAGATGCTAAATAAGAATAATGTTGCTTAACATCATTTTTCAACTTTGTGTCATTAAATGTATACGATAATACTTTATCCTCTATAGCTTTTGGAAAGATTCTTATTATTGATTTAGCATATCTATTACCATTTTCTGGTATCTCGCAATTTATAATTTCATTATTTTCATTAAAAGTGAATTTGTATGGCATACAGCTTCCTGCATCACTACGAATTTTCTCTTTTTTTGTATAATAACTTTCTACCAAAACATACATATATGCATATTTTTCATTTTTCTTTTCGTTTTCACTTATTCCAAACCCTTTATAATCTGTAAAAACTTGGTAATCTTGTTCATTATTATAGTATTCTTTTTTATGTTCGTTTACTATATATTCAATTGCTTTAGAGTATAAAAAGTCGTGGTCTGTTACCCAACTTGTTTTGTTATTGGATAATATAATTGTTGTAATAATTAGTAATAAAACTATTACAATTATTGTTATGATTAGTATATTTTTCTTATTATTCATATATTTAAATCTCCTTTTTTCCCATACTATCATAAAAGCGGATAATTAACAACTATTTATCCGCTTTTATTCTTTTATTTTTCTATTACATTATGTGGGTCATTTCTTATGGTATTTTCAGTTCTAAATGTATCTCCTGTTGTTCCTCCTATTATTTCTCCTGTTGTAGTATCAATATAGTATGTAAATAGTGGTGATTTTCCTTTTTCTTGTTTTTCATATTCTATAACTACAACCCATACTTTTCTTACTCTTCCTTCTGTTTCATAAAATATTGCATCTTTTTTCATTTGCCATCCATTTTCACTTGTTTTTTCGTAATTTAGTGTTCCTTTTTCATATTCTTCTGTAAAATTTTCTCTTAAATATACTTGTTCGTTCATTTTCTTTATTCTTATTTGTGCGTTTGTAGTTTTTATTTTTCTGTTTTTAGTAATTAATGAATCTTTTTCAGTAGCTATTTTTATTGCTTCTTCTTTTGTTATTTTTTCTTCGTTATTTTCATATTTATCGTTTTGTATATCTAATGAATACAACCCATCTACTGTTGGTACCCATCCTATGTTTATATGTTCATTTTCATTTACTAAATTATCATATTTTTTATAAAAGTCTGCATACCATATATATGCATTTTTATCATATTCTGAGTTTCTTTTTAGTGATACTAATTCATATTCGCCACTCATTTCATTTGGTCTATATTTTTCTAAAAGTTCTTTTGCTTTTATTCTTGCTTCTTCTCTTGTAATTCCATAGTTTTCTGGTTTTTTGTATTCTGTACTTGGTATGTATATATATTTTATTTTTCCTGTTATTGCATCAATTTTAATGCTTACACTTTTTGTGTTTATCAACCACACATTATCATTTAATATGGTATCTTTTTCTAAGTCTGCTCGTATTATTTGTTGTTCATTAAATCCTATCTTTTCTAAATAAGCTTCTACTATTCTTTGTGCCTCTTCCTTTTTAATGCATTTTTGTTTTTCTTCTTCAGTTACTCCTTGATCTAGCCTATATTCTTTAGGCTCTTTCCATATTTTTTCATAAATATTAGCAGTTGCATATACAAGTCCTGACATTATTCCAATAGTTGCTATAATTGTTGCTACTATTTTTGGTAGCTTATATACTTTTTTCACTTCTATATCCTCCTTTATAAATTCAGATACAGCTATTTTTTCTCTTGTTTTTAATATTATCTTATCTACTATTTCATTATCTTTCATTGCTGTACCCCCTTTTTTCTAATTCTAGTTTTAATTTTCTTCTTATTCTAAATAATCTAGATTTTACTTTTCTTTCATTTATATTTAATAATTCAGCAATTTCTTTTATCGATTTTGCATTGTAATAATAATATGTAAAAATATTTCTATCTTCTATTTTCATTTTATCTAATTCATTTTTTATAATATTATTTTTTTCTATGCTTTCATATTGTAAGTCTAAAATATTATTATCATATATAGTATTTTCGAAAAACTCTATATTGTCTATAGTAGCTTTATTATTATGCTGCTTTTTTAATATTATATTTTTTGTTACACCTGCTATATATGGAGCAAGCATTTTATTAATATCTAATTTATTTTTATTATTCCAAACTACAAGAAAAACATCTGAAGCAATTTCCTCTATATCTTCATCACAAAAATTATAATTACTACTTCTTATAATTTTTAAGATATAATTTGTAAATTCTTTCATAATTGTTTCAATATCTAATTCTTGCTTATTTATGTATTCTTTTATTTTTTTACTATTACTCATTTTTGGTTCTAGAACTCCTTTTTAGATATATCTAACTATATATTACCATTTTTTTAATAAAGGTTACATTTTTTATATTGTAATTTTAAAAATAGGGTGTTCAGTATTTGAACCCCTATATCTAGTTTCATGTGCTATTTAAAATATTTCATTTTTATAAATTTTATCTATTTTATAACTCAAATATATTAGCTTTTAACATCATTTGTGATATTTTACTCTTTTCATCTAATGAAATATCCCATCTACTTGCTATTATACTTTTACCTTTTATATATTCTTGTGTGGGTTCTCCTAACACCCTGTATAATTGTTTTTGCAAATTTACTTTATTTGTGTATACTGATAGAGTCTTTTCTTTATATAATACATTTATTGTTGTTTCTGTTTCAGTTTTGTTTATTTCTTTGTATATCTTCTTTTCCATAACATTCCCCTATTTTATTAAATTACTATATTTTTCTTTTGTGAATGCTATTTTTGTGCAGTATTTTTCTAGTTTCCTTTTATTAAAATATTTAAAATACTACTATATTGATTACTTAATTTACTAATATCTCCATTTTTAGTGCTGTGACTCATTATAAAATCTTCAATTTTGCATTCATATCTTCTTAATTCTTCATTTGTGTATTCTTTATCTTCTACATTTAGTCCGATATTTTCTAATAATTTTATTTCTTTTGTAGTGCATTTATTTAGTAAATTCATTTTATTTTCTCTCCTTATCTATGTGCAATTCTAACATAATTGCATAAAAAAAGAAAGAGTATTCAACAAAAAATTAAATACTCTAATAAGCTATTTTATTGCTACAAGTAACACATTGCTCTCTATGATATGTTCTTCATTTTTATAAATATATTTCTGACCTGTTCTATAAACTTTATATCCCATATTGCTTAATTTGATAGCCATTAGGTTTGTTGTTGAAAGTAACATTTCATTTGTTAATCCTTTTTTAACTTTAAGTTCAAAGAAACTTACTATAATCTTATTACTATCTTCTTTTATTTTATTATCAATAAATTCTGTTATTTCTTCTAATTCCATCTGTCATCACCTTTTATTTTTCTTCTAACTTATTTTTAATTAACTAATTCTATAATGTCCTACAATATAGTCTTTATCGTATAATTCTAATACATCTTCTTCATAATTTACTTGGATAGGGTTTGCGTGATGTATTAAAAATGGTATTCCTTTTTTATTTCTTTTATCTGATATTATTCCTATATGGTCTTTAAATACAATTATATCTCCACCTTGCCATTCTTCTATTTTTGATAAATCTGTTGTAAGTGATATATTATTATTTTTAAAATATACATTTAGATTTCGTACTCTTCTAAAATCAATATTTTTATCTATTACTTCGATATTATATTTTTCTTCGTTGTTTATAATATCTTCATTTACTAATTCCATTAAGTTATATCCTGCATCTTTAAGTCCAAATCCTACCACATCTGTACAAACTCCATATTCGTCATTAGGGTAACCTGTGTTGTAATATTTACTTTGATATTTTGGTTTTGTTTGTATGTATTTTTTCACATTATTTAATATATCAGTTTGGTCATCTTCTCCGTCATTATCTTTATCAATATTACTAATATATGTTTTTATATTAAAGTCAGCGTTAGTATATTGCTTATGTGGTATAATGCTTAGTTTATATAGCATTATCACTATTATGGAACTTAATATTATACATATAGTTATAGGTATTATAATTTTCTTTTTCACAGTTGTTCTCCTCTATAATTTGTGTTTTGATTTCTAGTTTAAAATTTCAGCTTGATTATAAGATATTTTACCTTTTGAATCTATTGTAAATGATACTTTTATAGCAAGTGCTTCATCATCAGATAAAATGAATTCATATTCTCCGTTCTTTTAATTTTCCATATAATTTTCCCCAATTAAATTTTCTTCCGTTCAACTAAATAATTTTCACCTTCAGTTATATTTGGTAGGTTATATGCAAGTATTTCCTCTGTATCTTTACTTTGAATATTTGAAATTTTATCTACTTCTTCCCATATATATTGAGTTCCTGTTCCTGTATAACCAGAAGTTGAGTTTTCAGTATCTTCACCTATTTTTTCTCCAATTCCAGTATAATTTTCATTTTTAACTTTTTTATTTATTTTATAGTTATGAGCATAATCATATGGAATTTCATTTGTATCTGTTATAGTTAATGATATATCACTATTTGTTAATTCCATTATTGTAACATTGACTTTATCACGAGAGCTGTAACAATATCTTAATATTGAAGTTGGTATTTGTATATCACTTTTTTCTTTTATTATTTTTATTTTTTCAACATTTCCAAGTTGTGCTGGATATGTTTCCATTACTGTTCCATCAAAGTAAATTAGAACTTCTTGCCCTTGTTTAAATTCAATATTTTCTTGTTTAAATCCAACACTATATAATCCCGTTGTAGATTCTATTCCCATAGCTAATAAGTGTTTATTATTTACTTTTACTATAACAGCTTTTATAGTTGCTTTCATATTATCATTTTCTGGTTCTTGTTTTTTTACTCTTAGATAATCTATTGTAAAAAACGTTAAAGCTAATAATGTAAGTATTCCTATAATAATTAATGTAATTTTTAATCCTTTTTTCATTACTACCACCTTTTACCTTTCAATTATTTAGACAATTTTATATTATCTTTTTATTGGTAATTTATTTTAAATATTTTTTACATTCATTATAAATATCATAAGCAAATTCTTTAAGAAATGTTTGATCAAATTCATTTTCAAAGTTTAATTCTTGATTATACCCATTTCTACAAAAACTATTTATTTTTCCTTTAACATATATATGTCCATTGTTTTTTGCTATAAACTCTACAAAATTACTTCCATAAGGTTCTTTTATTATTGCAGTACCCTTTAGAGAATTATAAATATTCAATAAATCATTAGTAAATGATGCGAACATACTTATATCTATATCTAGTGTTGTTGAAGCAGTAAAATTATCACTATTAACTTTTACATTTAAAATTGAATTTGTTGGTATTAAAATATCCTTTTCCAAAATCTGTATTTCACATTCAAATGTAAAGTTCTCTGTTATTAATTTATATTTTTTCAAAATTAAAATTCCTTTCAAAATACTATTTTCTAATCTCTATACTAACATAAAAGGGAGTAATTATCAATACAATTACTCCCTTTTAAATTTTTCTTTTTTTACTCAACAAATTCTATAAAATAATAATTGCTATAATCTTCAACTTTTGACAATTCCTTAAAAGTTAGTGAAAACTCTCTTGATGATTTAAATACATTACTTTCACAATGGGTAATATAAAAAATAGGTGTATTATCATTGTTTTTATAATGATTTGGAAATTTTAAATTCATATTTTCAAATTCTTGTTTTAATTCATTTATAGTCATTTCAGTTTTTACTACTAAAACAACACGATGTGTTGAATAGTTACCATTTCCTCCCGAATCTCCTATTGCACTTTTTATTGCAATTTTTTCAATATTTTTTGGTAACGCAATAGTATCAACTTCGTTTTCAAGACTTGTATTTGAATGTAGAAAGTATACTAAAAATATAACTAAAATTATTAGTATAATAATTATTAATATTTTATTTTTCATATAAATTTATCTCCTTTTTCTTTTTTAACATACTTTTTATAATTAAATACAAGACTTCATAAAAAATAGTAACTATAATTATAAGAAACGAAACTTTAATTTTGTTCCAACTTGCTAGTCCCTCATTATATCCATTCTCCACAATATATTCTTCTAATTCTCTACCTTCGCCATCATTTAATAAAGTCTCATCTTCTGTTCCATCTTCATAATATAGATACAAATACCAATCTCCTAGTCCTCCCATATAAGCTACTTTATCTAATTTGCCATTTAACTTATAATTTTCTGATATCATCTGTTCTATATATTCTCTATTGTTTGAATCAATTTTTAAATATGATTTCCATTGTAAAGTCTTTTTAAAATTAGTTACTATAATAATATTAGAAATTAATATTATAAAAATTACTATTATTGTATTTATCTTATTATATACTTTCTTATTCATACTATATACTCTCCAACCACTTACTATTTATCTTCCTATATAATAGCATAAAAGCAAATAATTTTTCAACTACTTGCTTTTACAATCTTTTTATTATTAAATTAAGTATTTTCTACAATATCTTCTTGTGAAAATTCCTTTTCTAGTTCTTCCTTAGTTTCCTCTATCTTTTTAACAACTTCTTTCATTTCATCTATATATTCTTTATATTCTTTTCTAAACTTTTCTATATTAATTTTTAATATTTTTTTATTATGCAATTTCACATCATAATCTTTTATTTTAACATCCAATATTGCTAGTGCAATTATTAATTTGTATGTAACATCTCTTACTTTTTCTACATCATCTAAATTTTTACTAAACTCCTCCATATAATCTGTCTTATATTTTTCTACTACCTTATAAAATATTTTTCCTTGCTTTCGCCAGCCTAATACTGTAATAATTATTTGTTCAAATTCGTTTTTTTCCATTGCTTACCTCCATACAATTTTTATAGGTTATTATTTATATATTAATTTTTATAGAATTTATATAATTTATCTATTGTTACTTGTAGTCCCATAGCAATTAGTTCTAGTGTGAATATACTAGGTATTTTATATCCATTTTCAATGTCATTTATCTCAGTTTTGCTTACTCCACTTTTCTTTTCTAATTGCTTTAAAGTTATTTTGTTACGTTCTCTTACTTCTTTTATATAAAATTCTATTTTCATTTAATAACACCTATTTTTTTATTGTGTGTGATATTAACTCTGCTTAAAATAGTTGTCAACAAGTTTCGAAAACTTTCTAAAAGTTCTTTCTATAAACTGTAAACCCTGAAATTTTTGAGTGAGTAAAATGGTGTATTATCCCCTTATGTACAAAAATAATACACCATAAATTAAACCCCTCATTTCGTCGTTTCGTTTATGATAATCTAGTATGTAGAAATATATAATCTACTGCAGATGCTGTTATTTTATAACTTTGTTCATACTTGCCCAAACTTTTTACACCTACATATCCTCTTACAAGTTTTGCCCCCTGAAACTCTTTATTTTATTGTGAGTATATGTTACAAAATCTCACTTACGCATTTTGTATAAATAGATCGTTTATACGAATACGAATGAATTTTATTGCATTGGCTCATTACACCTATCACTTTGTTATTTTATAACGAGTTTATGGCATCTCTCGTTTTAGCACGAAAAAAACACTCATTTTGTATAAGTGTTTTTTTGTAATGTTTATTTAATTATTATAATTCTTCTTCCTCTTGTTCTTCGTATTGTTTTTGTAATTCATCTTCCAATTGCTTTTCGTATTGTTTTTCTAATTCATTTATTCTTATTTCAAGTTGGATCTATGTCAAGTTTTTGGACACTTTTTTTGAGAATTTTTTTATATTTT